>JAGXHB010000132.1 GCA_024636425.1 Roseobacter sp. | reverse complement strand
TGATGGTCGATGAAGACCTGCTGCCCGAACAGGTGGTGCTTTTCGGTTTCTCGCAAGGGACGATGATGGCCCTGCACGTTGCCCCCCGCCGCGAAGATGCGGTCGCCGGTGTCGTTGCGTTCTCGGGGCGTCTGCTGCGGCCCGAAACGCTTGCCGACGATGCCGTGGTGCGCCCGCCCGTCCTGCTGGTGCATGGCGACGTTGACGAAGTGGTGCCGCCGCAATCCCTGCCGCAAGCTGCCGAAGCGCTTCAGGAAGCGGGCTGGACAGATGTGTTCGCCCATATCATGAAAGGCACAGGTCACGGCATCGCGCCCGACGGTCTGAGCGTGGCGCTGGCCTTCATGCGCGACAAGCTGGGGCTTTAGGAGGCGCGGGCGTGCGCGCCCTTTGAAACTGTCACATCCCTGTTACCAATCGCTCGTAATCCTTCTGCGACATCTTGTGGCCAATTGCGACTTGTCACGCTCAAACCACGAGATATAGTCAAGCTATCGGCGGGGCAGTTCCCGCCGGACCGGACGCGGAACGGCAAAGGGTATCTCGACGATGGATGGCGATTTCAGAACGGAATTCACACGCAGCCCCGCAGGGCTGAAACACCGGCCCGCATTGGTGCTGAACGCGGATTACAGACCTTTGTCGTACTATCCGTTATCGCTGTGGCCCTGGCAGGACGCGATCAAGGCGAAATGGCTCGACCGTGTTGATATTGTTGCCGAATATGACGATTTTGTGCACAGTCCGTCGATGCAGATCCGAATACCGTCGGTTGTTGTTCTGAAAGACTATGTAAAACCTCAAAAGCGCGTGGCCTTCACGCGCTTTAATTTATTTCTGCGGGATGAATTCTGCTGCCAGTACTGTGGTGCGCGGGGTGATCTGACGTTTGACCATGTTGTACCGCGCGCGTCGGGCGGGATTACAAGCTGGCAGAACGTCGTCGCGGCCTGTAGCCCCTGCAACCTGAAAAAGGGGTCAAAAGCGCTGCATCAGACCGGATTCCAGTTGCGCAAACCGCCACGCCAGCCCGATGCCGAAGAATTGCGCAACATGGGCCGCAAGTTTCCGCCGAACCATCTGCACGATAGCTGGATGGATTTCCTGTATTGGGACGCCGAACTTCAGGCGTGATGTGTTTTCACGATCTGGCTCTGAAATACCCCTAGGGGTGCAGGGGCTTGGCACCCGTGGCATTGACGACACTCACAGATCAAGATCGACCCATACCGGCACATGATCGGACGGTTTGTCTCCGGCCCGCACGTCCTTGTCGATCTGGCAGTCGCGCAATGTGTCGGCGATGGCGGGGCTGAGCAGGAAGTGGTCGATGCGGATGCCGTTGTTGCGGTTCCACGCACCGGCCTGATAGTCCCAGAAGCTGTAATGTCCCGGGCCATGGGTGCGTGCGCGAAACGCCTCCGTCAGGCCAAGCGCCAGCAGGCGGCGCCATGCGGTACGCGATTCCGGCCGAAACAACGCATCATCGCGCCAGGCATCCGGCGTTGCGGCATCTTCGGCCTGCGGAATGATGTTGAAGTCGCCGGTCAACAGGAACGGCGTCTCTTCGGCCAGAAGATGCCGTGCCCGCGCTTCCAACCGTGCCATCCATCCCAGTTTGTAAGCGAATTTGCCGCCTTCGACCGGGATGCCGGCGCTGTCCAGTTCGACCGGGTTCCCGTTCGGCAGATAAAGCCCGCAGATCCGCACGGCACCCTTGTCCCCCACGACTGTCGCCTCGATATAGCGGGACTGGATGTCGTCATCATCGCCGGGCAGGCGGCGTGTCACGTCCTCGAGCGGGAGCTTGGACAGGATCGCCACGCCGTTGAATGATTTCTGGCCGTGGGTCTCGACGTTATAGCCACGATCCTCGAAAATCTCCCTAGGGAACGCCTCGTCCACGGATTTGATCTCTTGCAGCACAACCACGTCCGGTTCCGCCGTATCAAGCCACGCGGGCAAGGCCTCGATCCGCGCCTTGATTCCGTTGATGTTGAACGTTGCGATTTTCATCGGCTTCCCCCTGATCCTGCTTCCAAACCTATCGCGTAAACCAAAGGCGCGGGCAAGGGTGTGCTGCCGTGAGAGGATATGATTCGCGGCAGATGGCGGAGCTTCTTGACCCACATCATGTTCGTGTCTTCAGGGTTGGTATAATTGTGGTCCTGTGGATAAAGAATTCCTCAGACTGTGGATAACATGAAACGCGCTCTTTCAGTGAACGGATCGGGAAACCTGCCGGCTGTGGACAAGTTTAAGTCTGTAAATTTTTCGAGAAAATCCACTTCTGAAATCAACCAAAGCGGGCAAGCGTGGATGTATTGCAGTCTATGACTGCAATACATCACATCAACACCCCTTGAGAGGTACTGACATGACCGCACGCGCCTTTGATCGAAGCACAACTTCTTTGGTTGCCAAACCGGACGACCATTCGCTGCATTGTGGCGGGGGAACTGACCTCTTTTCCAGCGGGTCCATTACCGTAGAAACAGACATGCGCAGGGGCGGAGAGACCGGCCTTTTCACGACCAGTTGCGCCCCTTCGGGCCAGTCGATGGCTACAGGTGATCTGGTTGAGCTCTTTACCACAAGCCGCTGACGTTAAACGAATTTAAATGCTCCCCTGCGCCTTGTGCGTGCGCAGGGGAGCATGCCTGAACAAGTGATTTTCGACCCATGAACAATGTTATTGCTCTGCGCCCCCGAGTGCCCGAGATCTCGAGCCGCCTCGTGGCGCTCAGCACAGTTTTTGCAGACCGCCGTCGCGCCCGTGGCGATGTTTTCTGGCTCAAGGAGAATGCTGAATGGCTGGGATTGATCCGCGGTTTTCAGGCACCCCCTGATCCCGCTGTGATCGCGCCGTACGAAGCGTATTTTCAGAACATTCCGGAGCAGCTCCGGTTCTTCCCGCAGTATTACAGGTTCTTTCTTTCGCTTTATCTCGATCTCGAAGATCTGGGTCTGGCGGGCGACGGAGACGCGCTGTGCGCTTGGGTGGCGGAGCGTCACCTGGCAGGGGCCGAGTTGTCGGACCTGCAACGCGGTGAGGCGGAAAGGTTGTTGGCGCGCCGGGGTCACGGATGCGCGGACCCCGAGCTTGAAAGCCGCTTGCACGCGTTCACAAACCGCTCGGAGACCTTTGCGCTGCCCAACATGAAAGCTGCGTACGAACTGACCCACATCGTTTTTTATCTGTCGGATTATGGTCGTGTTGATCCCAAGCTTGGGGATGCGGCGAAAGTCAGTCTCGACTACGCGGGCATCGTCGCCTATCTCGACCAGAACGCCGATCTGCTTGCTGAAATCTGCATCGCGCAACGCTTTGCGCGAATGACACCGCCCCCTTTGTGGGAAGCATTCGTGTGCGCCACCCACACCCGATGCCAGTTGAACGACAGGCCGGCTACGGCCGGAGCGGACGGCTACCACTGTTTTCTGGTCACGGGGCAGTTGATGGAAATGGCCCGGCCCGGTGCATTTCAGCACGCTGTTCCGCCAGTCGGACAGGTTGCAGTGTCCCGGCCTGCCACGGGACCGGGCGCATTGCGCGATCTGTCAGAAGGACTGTACGGGATGGGCCTGCGCAGGGGAACCGGATGGGACCGGATGCGAAGTGCGGTGCTGCCGGGATTAAGCGATATGGCGCGCAGTGTGGTTGAAGGCGCGGAGAAATCGACGCCGCAGTTCGGGTCATTCTTCGAAAGTTTTGCGCGATCCGAAAGCCCGATTGGCCTCATGTGACATGAGGCCAGCCTCCGGCGGGAGTTTTTCCGGCGAAATGAAGCCGGGGACGCGTTTACATCGAAAAGGAGGTGCCGCAACCGCAGGCACTGGTTGCGTTCGGGTTGTCGATGACGAATCGCGCGCCGATCAGTTCTTCTGAAAAGTCGATCGTGGCATTGGTCAGAAAGGGCAGGGAGATGCTGTCGACGACGACTTGTTGGCCCGCACCTTCAAGGATGAGGTCGTCGTCCTTGGGGGCGTCCAGCACGATTTCATATTGAAAGCCGGAACATCCACCGCCTTCGACTGCCACGCGCAAGGCCTTGCCATCGGCGGCGGCGCCGATCTCGGCAAGGCGGTCAAATGCGCGGGAGGTGACTTTGGGGGGCAGGTTCATTTTTCGGGCTCCGGTGTGATCGGTTTCCATCTGTCTTGTCATGCAATATAGAAACCAACAGGACAGGCCACAAGGACCACGACGCATGCGCGCCTCATTTGCCTCTGATCCCGCAGCGACCAAGGGACGGTTGATGCCGGAGGAGGAAAGCACTTTCCGCTCCTGCTTTCAGCGGGACCGCGACCGGATCATCCACGCCAGCGCCTTTCGCAGGCTGAAGCACAAGACCCAGGTGTTCATCGAGCACGAGGGCGATTATTACCGCACCAGGCTGACCCATTCGATCGAGGTGGCGCAGGTGGCACGGACGATTTCGGGTGCCTTGGGGCTGAATGCCGAACTGACCGAGGCTGTGGCGCTGGCGCATGATCTGGGGCATCCCCCCTTCGGCCATACCGGCGAGGATGCCCTGCAGACGCTGATGGCCCCCTATGGCGGATTTGATCACAACGCGCAGGCCATCCGGATCGTGACCCATCTGGAACGGCACTATGCGGAGTTTGACGGGCTGAACCTGACATGGGAAACGCTTGAAGGGCTGGCCAAGCATAATGGACCCGTGACCGGTCCGCTGCCTTGGGCGCTTGAAGCCTACAGCCACCGCCACGATCTGGAACTTGGCACCTATGCCAGCGCCGAGGCGCAGGTGGCCGCGATCGCCGATGATGTCGCCTATAACCACCACGATCTGCATGACGGCTTGCGCGCCGAGCTTTTCTCGACGGACGAGCTGGCGGAGCTGCCGATCCTGCAGGGCAACTTTGCCGAAGTCGACCGGCTTTACCCCGGCCTGAACTACTACCGCCGCCGTCACGAGGCCTTGCGCCGCTTTTTCGGTGTGCTGGTCGAGGATGTGATCAATTTTGCCCGCACCCGGCTGGATGACATGCAGCCGCAGACAGCGACCGACATCCGGATGGCGGGGCGCACGCTGATCCGGTTTTCAGACCCTGTGTTCGAAGACCTCAAGGTGATCCGCGCGTTCTTGTTCGACCGGATGTACCGCGCGCCCTCGGTCGTGGTGATGCGCCAGCAGGTCACGCAGGTGGTCGAGGATCTTTTCCCGCATTTCTGCGCGCATCCCGACCTGCTGCCCAAGCAATGGCGCAAGGATGTCGAGGATGCAGGTGGCGAGACAGAGCTTGCCCGGATTGTCAGCGACTACATCTCGGGGATGACGGATCGGTTTGCCATTCAGGAACATGACCGGCTGATCGGAAATGATCTGGCCACGACAGGGGCCTTCGGATCGCAGCGCACCTGAATGTCACCGCTTGAATGTCGGCGCTTTTTCAGGTGATACAGGCACCCAAGCCGAAGGAAGCCCCAGATGAACCTATTTTCCGATATTCGCACCCTCGTTCTGTCCACGCTTGATGCGCTGGTGGCCGACGGGTTTTTGCCGCAAGGCCTGAACCAGGATGCCATCACGGTCGAGCCACCGCGCGATCCGTCGCACGGCGACATGGCGACCAACGCCGCGATGGTGCTGGCCAAGCCCGCAGGCATGAAGCCGCGCGAGATTGCCGATAAGCTGGCGGAAAAGCTGGGGGAGGATCCCCGCATCACGCGCGTCGACGTGGCGGGACCGGGGTTTTTGAACCTGCGCTTGGATGCATCTGTCTGGCAGGGGCTTGTGGGCGCGGTTCTGGCACAGGGAACAGAGTATGGCCGCGGTGATCTGGGTGCCGGCAAGCGGGTCAACGTTGAATATGTCTCGGCCAACCCGACGGGGCCGCTGCATGTGGGTCACACACGGGGCGCGGTCTTCGGAGATGCGCTCGCCAGCCTGCTGGATTTCGCGGGATTTGATGTCACGCGCGAATATTACATCAACGATGGGGGCGCGCAGGTCGATGTGCTGGCCCGGTCCGTCTACAACCGCTATCTTGAGGCGCATGATCTGAGTGTCGACTGGCCCGAGGGGACGTATCCCGGCGATTACCTGATCGACGTGGGCGAAGCGCTGAAAACCAAGGTGGGCGACGCCTATATCGGTCAGGACGAAAGTGTCTGGCTCGAGGATGTGCGCAACTTTGCCACCGACGAGATGATGAAGCTGATCCGCGCCGATCTGGCCTCGCTCGGCGTCGAGATGGACGTGTTCTATTCCGAAAAGTCGCTTTACGGCACGGGCAAGATCGAAGCGGCGATCGAGGATCTGAAATCCAAGGGGCTGATCTATGAAGGCGTGCTGGAGCCACCGAAGGGCAAGCTGCCCGAGGATTGGGAACCGCGCGAACAGACCCTTTTCAAGTCCACCGCACATGGTGACGATGTCGACCGTCCAGTGATGAAATCGGACGGCGGCTGGACCTATTTCGCGCCTGACATCGCCTATCACTATGACAAGGTGCAGCGCGGGTTCGACATGCTGATCGATGTCTTTGGCGCGGATCATGGCGGCTATGTCAAACGGATGAAGGCGGCAGTGTCGGCGCTGTCGGGGGGCACGGTGTCGCTTGATATCAAGTTGACGCAGCTGGTGAAGCTTTTCCAGAACGGCAAGGAATTCAAGATGTCCAAGAGGGCAGGGACATTCGTGACCCTGCGCGATGTGGTCGATCAGGTGGGTGCCGACGTTACGCGCTTTGTGATGTTGACCCGCAAGAATGACGCAATGCTGGATTTCGACTTCGCCAAAGTGCTTGAGCAGTCGCGCGAGAACCCTGTGTTCTATGTGCAATACGCGCATGCACGGGTGAACTCCGTTATGCGAAAGGCGGCTGAGGCTGGCGTTGCGACCGACGATGCCACCTTGCAGGCGGCCGATCTGGGGCTGCTGGATCACGAGGCGGAGCTGAAGCTGGCGGCAAAGCTGGCGGAATGGCCACGCATGGTCGAAACGGCGGCGCGCAGCAACGAGCCGCACCGGATCGCCTTCTACCTCTATGAACTGGCGGGCGATTTTCACGGGCTTTGGAACCGGGGCAATGATGTGTCGTCCTTGCGTTTCTTGCAGGACGATCCGGCAACATCGCAGGCAAAAATTGCCCTTGCGCGTGCCACAGCGATTGTAATCGCGTCAGGTCTTGGTATTCTCGGCGTCACACCAGCGGAAGAGATGCGATAAACGCACACCCGCACGGCAGGCAATTCATCGAACAGACCCGCGCCGATTGAACGAGCAGCGGGCAGTGAGGCAGAGATGGCAGATTACACGTCCTACCCCCGTGGCGGGGGCAATGTCCCTGAATCCGATTACCTCGGAGAGGTGCAGCCGCAGTCCAAGCCTTTGACAAAGCTTACAAATGCAGCCGGGGCTGCGATGTCTGTCGCCCTCATTATCGGCATCGGGGTCTGGGGCTACAAGCTGTTGGTGCGCGATGTGACCGGTATTCCGGTGGTGCGTGCGGCAGCCGGAGAGATGCGGGTGCGCCCCGAAAATCCGGGCGGTCAACTGGCCGATCATCAGGGTCTTTCAGTCAATGCTGTTGCCTCGGAAGGCACGGCAAGCAAGCTGGCTGATCAGTTGATTTTGGCCCCTCAACCGCTTGATCTTACCGAAGAGGACCAGCCCACTTTCGTCTCGATGGTTGCACCTGAGCCACAGGTTGAGTCCACGTCAAAGGATGAAGCCGCCTCAGAGGATGAAGCCCCGTCCAAACCTGGTCCGGACGTCTCCGCCGCGCTTCAGTCCGGCAATGTCGACAGTCTGGTTGCCGAACTGACCGCCGGCATCAACCCGATGGAAGACGAAGAAGGCGCTATGGAGCCGATCGAAGCCAGCCTGACGCTCGATAGCGATCCGCTTGAGATGGCGGTGTCGAATGCTGTTGCCGTCGCCATGGTGGAAGAGCCGGGCGTGAAATCATCCTTGCGCCCTAAAACACGTCCCGGTGTGCGCGCCGAGGTGACACCTGCGTCCTTTGTTCCCGAAGCTGCGCGCGCGCCTGTGGAGGAGCTTTCTGCCGATACGCTGCCGGCCGGAACGCGGCTGGTACAGCTTGGTGCGTTTGATACGCCCGACATCGCACGCGCTCAGTGGGATACACTCAACGGGCGTTTCGGGGCCTACCTTGATGGCAAATCGCGCATCATTCAGGAAGCAAGCAGCGGCGGGCGTACGTTCTACCGGTTGCGCGCCCACGGATTTTCCGACATCGCCGATGCGCGCCGGTTCTGTTCTGCGCTGGTCGCGGAGAATGCGGACTGTATCCCTGTCGTGACGCGCTGATGCGTTTCGGCGCAACGATCCTTGATGCCGAAGGTCTGGTGCTGACGGCCGAGGAGAAGGCGCTGTTTCGTGCCGTCAGACCTTTTGGCTTTATCCTCTTTGCGCGCAACATCGATACGCCCGATCAGGTGCGCGCCCTTTGCGCCGACCTGCGCGAGGCGGCAGGCCATGATGCCGTGATCACCGTCGATCAGGAAGGCGGGCGGGTCCAGCGTCTGCGCGCGCCGGTCTGGACGGACTGGACAGCCCCGCTTGATTTCGTGCGCGCCGCCGGCGACGCCGCCCCCGAAGCGATGTATCTGCGTTTCCGTTTGATCGCGGCCGAGCTTTGGGGCGTTGGCATCGACAGCAACTGTGCGCCGATGGTCGATCTCGCGGGCCCCGATACCCATCCCTTTCTGCGCAACCGCTGTTATGGCGAAGATGCAGGCGATGTTGCCCGCCTGGGCCGGGCTGCCGCCGACGGGATGCTGGATGGCGGCGTGCTGCCTGTGGTCAAACACATGCCGGGACACGGGCGCGCGACGATGGACAGCCACTTTGATCTGCCGTTGGTGGAGGCCACGCATGACGCACTGGCCGCACATGACTTCTCCCCCTTCAAGGCACTGAACGATCTGCCTATGGGGATGACGGCGCATCTGGTTTACGACGCGATTGACACGCGCCCTGCGACGCTGTCGCCGGTCATGATGCACCTGATCCGGAACGAGATCGGGTTTGACAACCTGATCATGACCGATGACATCTCGATGAAGGCGCTTGCGGGCGATGTCGACCAGATCGCGCGCGATGCGTTGGGGGCAGGCTGCGATGTTGTGCTTTACTGCAACGCCCCGCTTGCCGACCGTGCGCGTGTCGCAGAGGCTGCAGGCGAGATGACAGATGCCGCCCAGACACGCGCCGAGCGCGCAATCGCAGCGCGCAGAGCCCCGGACGACATTGACATTTCCGCCCTGACTGCGAAGCTTGCAACGCTGTTGGGCGGGGATATGCATGGCTGAAACGCTGTTCAAGGAAGACCAGACAACGGTAGCCGAAAGGCTGGCCGCCGAAGCCCTGATCGTCGATGTCGACGGCTTCGAGGGGCCCCTTGACCTGTTGCTGACTCTCAGCCGGACACAAAAGGTCGACCTGCGCAAAATCTCGGTATTGCAACTGGCGCGGCAATATCTGCTGTTTGTCGAAAAGGCCAAGGCGTTGCGGCTGGAACTGGCCGCTGATTATCTGGTCATGGCGGCATGGTTGGCATTCCTTAAATCACGGCTGCTTTTGCCGCCCGACCCTACGGAAGAAGGCCCCTCGGGGGAGGAGCTGGCGGCGCATCTAGCGTTTCAGCTTGAACGCTTGCAAGCGATGCGTGATGCGGCGGCACGGCTGATGGCGCGCGACCAGTTGGGGCGTGATTTCTTTGCGCGCGGCCAGACCCACGAGGTCGAGCGGACCCGCCGCGTGACCTATACAGCAACCCTTCTGGACCTGATGCAGGCCTATGCCCGCATCCGCACCCGCGATGATTTCCGGCCCTTCGTGATGGACCGCGAGAAGGTCTTTACGATGGAACAGGCGCTCGAGCGGATGCGCGGTCTGATGGGCTTTGCCGGTGAATGGGGTGACCTGACCGCCTATCTGCCCGATGGATGGGGGGAGGATCCGGTGATGCGCAGATCGGCAACAGCAGCCACGTTCGCGGCTTCGCTTGAGCTGGTAAAGGAAGGGCATATGGAAATCCGTCAATCCGCGCTTTTCGCGCCGATCGAGGTCCGCAGAAAAGAGCGACAGCGTGACTGAAGCGGTGGACCACAAAGAAGAAAGCCTGTTCGACGCGCCCCCCATGGCAGAGCAGGAGCGCATGCTGGAAGCGATCCTTTTTGCGGTCGCAGAGCCCATCACCCTGCGCGAGATCGAAGCGCGTCTGCCGCATGGATGTGACGCAGCCGAAGCGATGGTGCATCTGCGCAAACGGTATGATGGACGCGGTGTGCAAGTTGTCAGGGTGGGCGATGCCTATGCCCTGCGGACTGCCGCAGATCTCGGATATCTGATGCAAAAGGAAACCGTCGAAACGCGCAAACTGTCGCGGGCGGCGATCGAGACGTTGGCGATCATCGCCTATCACCAGCCAACCACCCGCGCCGAGATCGAGGAGATCCGTGGCGTCTCCGTGTCGCGCGGCACGCTGGACCAGTTGCTGGAGCTGGACTGGATCCGCTTTGGTCGCCGCAAGATGACGCCGGGCCGGCCTGTGACATTTGTCGTGACACAAGAGTTTCTGGCGCATTTCGGTCTGGAAAGCCCGCGTGATCTGCCGGGGCTCAAGGAATTGCGGTCGGCTGGCCTGCTGGAAAACCGCCCCGCCTTTGGCGGGCTTCCGGTGCTGGACAGCGACGAAGACGAGATGGAAGCGACCGAAGGTCAAAGCGAACTTTTCGAGGATTAAATGGCCCCAGGCCTGAAAATCGCCGCATTGACTGCTATATTACACGAGACTGCGGCGCGTTTGCGCCAGAATGGAGGGAACGAAATGAACCAGATCATCAACATGATCGTACGTCGGGTGATGGGCAAGCTGATCAACAAAGGCGTCAACGTCGGTTTTGATCGGGCATCAAGGATCGGCAAGGGAAAAAACGGATCAACGCCGCAAGCCCCGGTATCTCCTGAAGAAGACGCACGGCGCGAACGCGCAGGACGTGAGCAAGGCAAGCAGGCCCGTAAAGCACTGAAAAACATGCGCCGCCTTGGCCGTTTCTAAGGTGGCAGGGGGGGCGCTGCCCCCACGCGCTGATGCGAGTCCCGTCGGGCACTTTAAAAGCGCGAGAAGATCAGCGGCCCGCGCGAAAATGCTTGCTGAGCTTGAGACCTTGACCCTGATAATTTGAGGCGATGCCCGCACCGTAAAGCTGGGTCGGTGCTGCGGCCATATGCTCGTACACAAGCCGTCCGACGATCTGGCCATGTTCCAGCACGAAAGGCGCTTCGTGACAGCGCACCTCGAGCACGCCGCGGGAGCCTGCCCCGCCGACTGATGCATGACCGAAGCCGGGATCGAAGAAACCGGCGTAATGCACGCGAAATTCCCCCACCATCGCCAGATAAGGTGCCATCTCGGCTGCATAGTCAGGCGGAATTGTCACGGCCTCGCGGCTGACAAGAATATAGAACGCACCCGGATCGAGGATGATCTGGCCGTTGTCGCTGTGGACTTCCTCCCAATAGTCGGCGGGGATGTAGTGGCCGATATTGTCCAGATCGATCACGCCTGTATGCGGTTTTGCGCGGTATCCGACCAGTGTGGTGTCAGGCAGGCGCAGATCTACGGAAAACCCCAAGCCCTCGTCGATGACGGCGTCACCGTTGACAAGGGGCGTCTGCGCATGGAGCGCGCGCAAAGCATCGTCATCCAGCACAGCATCGCCGGTGGAGAACCTGATCTGGTTGAGACGCATGCCGGGGCGCACAAGGACCGAAAACGAACGCGGACAGATCTCTGCATAAAGCGGGCCGGTATAACCCTGCGGGATGCGGTCAAATTCAGTCCCTCCGTCGGTGATTGTACGGGTCAGCAGATCAAGCCTGCCGGTCGAGCTTTTGGCGTTGGCCACGGCCCCGACGCTGTCCGGCAGGGCAAGTGATTCCATCAGTGGCACGACATAGACGCAGCCTTTTTCCAGAACCGCGCCCTGGCTCAAATCGACGCGGTGCATCTCGAATTCGGACAGGCGGGCCGCGACAGTCGCATGCCTGCCGGTCAGAAACGAGGCGCGCACGCGGTAGGCCACCGTTCCCAGCCGCAGATCCAGACTGGCGGGCTGGATCTGGGCCGCATCAACCGGCACCGTGCCGGTGATCTGTCCTGCTGCAATCATGTCGCTGATATGCTGGTTGGGGATCACGCCGGTCATGGCAGGGCCTTTCAAATGCAAACGCCCGCACCGATGAAGGCGCGGGCGGTTTGTGTATGTCGGTTGGTCGGGCTAGCAGGACTCGAACCTGCGACCTTCCGTCCCCCAGACGGACGCGCTACCAGGCTGCGCCATAGCCCGACATGAGGGCGTAAATACCTGATAATCGCGGGTGCGCAAGGGGGAATTGCGGCAAAACGCACCAGAGCTTTCAGTCTTTTGC
>JAGXHB010000017.1 GCA_024636425.1 Roseobacter sp. | reverse complement strand
GTTCAAGACCCGCTGCTGGGGCGGCTTTCGGAGCGGTTGCGCGATCATCGCGGTTTGGCCGTGGGCTTGGGCGCGGCGGTCATGGCCGTCTCGATGTTTGCGCTTTTCGCGGTGCCGCCGTTGCTGCCGCCGCTTTGGTGGTTTGCCTTGACGCTGACAGGCGTTTTTTCGGCGTTCAGTTTTCTGACGATCTGTTTTTACGCCCAAGGTGTAGCAAAGGCTGACCGGCTGCCGGGTGCCGGCCACCTTGCGCTTGCCCGCTGGCGCGAGACGGGCGCGCTTTTGGGGGTCTGCGCCGCCTCGGTCGCACCGGTGGCCTTGGGTGCGGCGATGAACGCGCCCTTCACGGGGTTCGCGGTGGGGTTTGCGGTCCTGGCCCTGGCATCAGTCTGGGCGATGCGCGGCGAATGGCGCAGCGCGGGTCTGCCCGCAAGCACCGGCTTCGGTACCATTCTGGCCGATGCAACGGCGCGTCGCTTGCTGATCATCGCGCTGTTGAACGCCGCCCCCGTCGCCGTGACCTCGACGCTGTTCCTGTTCTACGTCGAAAGCGCTTTGCAAGCTCCGGGATGGGAAGGCCCGCTTTTGTTGCTGTTCTTTCTGTCTGCCGCCGCCGCCGCCCCGTTCTGGGGGCTGCTGGCTGAACGTTTCGGTCCCAAGAAAGTCCTGCTCGGGGCGATGGTTCTGTCTATTGTGGCCTTCGCCGGCGCGCTGACGCTCGGCGCGGGCGATGTCTGGGCCTTTGCGCTGGTCTGCGTGGGATCCGGTGCCGCACTTGGTGCAGATTTGACCCTGCTGCCAGCCATGTTTGCAACGCGGATGGCGCGAATTGCGCCTTCAGCCGCCGAAGGTTTTGGCCTGTGGTCGCTGGTGTCCAAGTTCACGCTTGCCTTTGCGGCAGTCACGCTACTTCCAAGCCTAGAACTGGCGGGTTTCGACAGTGGCGCTTCATCCAACCCGTCACAGGCGATCACTACGCTCGTATGGCTATATGCAGGTCTGCCGTGCGTTCTCAAAAGCGTCGCGATAGCGATGCTCGCCAGAACCGACCTGCAGAAAGACGATGGATACTGATGGAGTTCTTGTTCTTTTGCCTTGGTGCTGTCGTCGTTATGGCCTGCTTTCTGGCGCGCAGGCAGCTGGCCGCGTTTCCGGCGCAAAAGCCTTCAGATTATTTTGACGATTATACCATCCTCGACATGAAGGAACGTCTGAACGGCAATATGGTTTGCGAAGGCGTGATCTTTGGCCCGCTGGGCCGCGTTACCAGCAGCTTTGTCGCCGATTTCAACGTAGCCTGGGATGGCGATACCGCCGAGATCAAAGAGCATTTCGTGTATGACGACAGCTCCACCCAAGACAGGGTCTGGACCATCACGCTAGGCGAAGGCGGATCCTTCACGGCGACAGCACCGGACGTGCCGGGTGTGGGACGTGGCAGGCAGTGCGGGTCGACCATACACATGCGATATCCCATCACTCTGCCCTCTGATGTCGGGGGGCACACCTTGCAAACTGTCGATTGGATCTATCTGACCGAAGATGGCACGATGATAAATCGCAGCCAGTTCCGCAAGTTCGGGGTCAAGGTCGCCGAGCTGGTCGCAACGATCCGCAGAAAAGGATAGAGGATGGAAAACGCATGGCATGGAAAACGGTATTGGCTGATCGGCGCAAGCGCCGGTCTTGGAGAAGCGCTGGCGCATAAGTTAAGTCAGGCAGGCGCGACCGTGATTGTGTCAGCCCGCTCCGAAGACAAGCTTGCCGCGCTTGTCGATTCCCTGCCCGGCAAAGCAAGCTATCAGACCATTGATGTACAGGATATCGACAGCATCCGCGACGCGGTGAAAACCGTCGGAGACATTGACGGCATCGTCTATCTGGCCGGCGCATACTGGCCCTTTGGTGCCAAGGCATGGGAAGCGGATCACGCAACAACCATGATCGATGTCAACCTGACCGGTCTCGTCCGCGTCATGGGCGAAGTCGTGCCGGAGATGGTCAGGAAAGACGCAGGTCATATCGTGATCACCTCCAGCCTGACAGCGTTCCGGGGCCTGCCAAGGTCCATCGGCTATACGGCATCAAAAGCCGGGACAATGTCGCTTGCAGAATGCATGCATGCCGACCTGCGCAAGACGGGTGTCAGGGTTCAGGTGGTCAATCCGGGCTTCATCAAGACACAGCTTACTGACAAGAACGACTTCAAGATGCCGTTCCTGATGGAGCCCGAAGAGGCGGCGCAGGAAGTGTTCGATCACATGAACAGCGACGGCTTCAAGAAAAGCTTTCCCTTTGCGTTTTCCTTGCTGTTCCGCTTGGCACAGTTCCTGCCTGACTCCGTCTACTACCGCATTTTCGGCTAGTCCGACCCGATCCAAAGGTGTCGCCTGACGAGGAGAGAGAAGCGGGTCACCCTTGAGCTACATGCTCAAGGAAAATGGCCTCTGCCCGTGACCAGACTTCTGCATCGGTGTCCTTGAGCGCGCACAGGGTCGGCAGCAGTTGTGCTGCGTAATCTTCGGAGCTTTCCAGCGGCAGCATGGAGGGAAGGTTGTCGATGGCAGTGACATCCAGCGGCGGATCATCGTGCACGCGAAGGGCGGGTTTGTCCCACGTTGTCGTGCGGTCATACACTTTGACCGGGTTGAAATCACTGTCGGGATCGCAGGCAATGTCACCGATCACGCGCAGCGCACGCGGGGCGACTGGTGCTTCTTCGGTGAGAAAGACGGGCGTCTTGGGACCGGCCAGAATGCAGTTGAAGAACAGGGCATGATCCAGGATTTCCGGGAACGGTCCGCCATTTGCGGTCTGGGCCATATCCCAGCCTGTCACAACGATGCCAAGCCGTTTGCACAGGTCGGACGCGCCCGTGCCGACGCGGCCCAAGGCCCCGATCACCAGCGCATCGGGGCGTGCGACATCCAGATTTTCCAACGCCTTTTGCAGGTCGCGGGTCAGTTCATCCGCGTTTGCATAGGGTGTGATGGCGTCTGCGATCCGGCCTTCGATCTGGGCGATCCAGCATTTCACGCTCACGGCTGCACCTGCGAAGCCTGCCCAATAGCCGAAGGCGGCGACGCGGCGTCCATCAGCATGGGTAAGATATTCCAGATCATACAGCGTCCCGCCGCCGGCCTTGAACCGGTCGAGCAGGACGCGCCCGGCAGATTGCCCTTTGTAGGCATGTCCGAACATGATGTGGCGATGGGTCAGAGCGGTGCCGTCAGACGGCAGTTCCTTGAGCCCGAAGATGATGGCATCACTGGGTGCCTGGGGCCAGCTGTGTTGTGGCGCAATCGCGCATCCGACCTTGGCGTAAGCGTCGGTCGGAATGACGCGGCTGTCCGATGTCTCGACCGTGACGTCAAAGCCTTGTGCCAAAAGCGCTTCAGCACCTTGTGGTGTCAGACCTACGCGGGTTTCATTGTCGCGCTGTTCGGCGCGGACCCAAAGATGCGGGGCGGTCATAGCATCCCCTTTTCGCGCACGGCCCGGACACTGGCGCGCTGTTCCATGCGCGCCATGAAGGTCTGGATGCCGGGGTAGAGGCTCACATCCACGCTGTCGCCTTCCAGCCAGTTGCAGACCACGAAAAGATAGGGGTCCGCGATGCTGAACGCCTGACCAAGCACGTAGTCACCACGCAGGATCTCGGCCTCGACGTAGGCGGCGCAGGCGGCCATGGTCTGCGGTACCTTTGCGGTCATGTCGTCAAAGCTGGATTGCTGGCTGGCCCAACGGGAGCCGCGCATCTTGTGAGCATGTGCCACATGCATGGTCGAGGCGAGATAATACATCGCGCCGCGCATGTGGGCAGCGTGAGCAGGATCCGCCGGGACCAGCTGTGCGTCCGGCGCAAGTGCTGCGATGTAGTCGAGGATCGCGCCGGTTTCCGTGACAACGGTGCCGTCCTCAAGTGCCAAGGCCGGCACGCGCCCCTTGGGGTTGATCCCGAGATAGTCCGGCTTGGTCTGTTCGGCGGATTTGAAATCGACGCGCACAGTGTCGTAGGCAAGCCCTGCCTCCTCGAGCGCGATGGCGGCAGCGATCGAAATGGTGCCGGTGGCGTAGTAAAGCGTGAGCATGGCGTGATCTTTCAGATGTGGGTTTGCGCGGTGCGGCGTTCGGGCGTGTCGAGATGCGGCACAGCATTGAAAAGCACTGGCGACCAGTGCCCGCCGATGGGAAAAAGCCGGTGCATTGAGGTGTTCATGATCGCAAGCGCGATGCGGGACATGGCAGGCACGCCAAGCCCCATCGCCTGTGCCATCACCATGGAGATCAATCCACCAGACGTGACGACAAGGGCAGGGCCTTCACCGTCCGCGATCTCCTCCAGGACGGATTGGATGCGTGTCTCGAAGCTGACGAAGGTTTCGGGCGTGCTGTGCAGCTTGTCGCTTTTCCAGGTTTCGAACACCAGCGGCAGGTGGCTGCTGAATTCGCCCTGATCCAGCGGCAGTGGAACGCCGTGCTGTTGCTGCATCAGGGTGGCGAGGGTGAAATACTCAAGCTCGTTCAGGCGGGCGTCGCGGATCGGTTCAAGCCCGGTGGCCATGGCGTCGGCGGTTTCCACATGGCGGCGCAGCGTGCCGGTATAGAGGCGCGTGTGATGGGTTTCGGACTGGCGCAGATGATCGCCAAGCCATGCGGCCTGTTTGTGGCCCAGCGGGCTAAGCCGGTCATAGCTGGTCTCGTCCTTGGCCTGTGAATTGGCCTGACCGTGACGGATAAGCGTGATGTGGGACATGGGCGCGCCTTTTGTTGTCGCGTCTTTGATAGGCAAGGGTTGCGCGGGTTGGAAGGGCGGGAGCCTTCGGGGAGGATATTTTTTAGCCAGAGAAACGGCGCGGCGCTTATCGGAAACAGCTGTGGCGCAAAATCGGGGTGGTGTGTCGGGATTGTGACTGCCGGCCTGTCCGGTCGCGCAGTAGGGTGACGCTAAGATAATCCAGGAGAATCCCATGGCCGACAAGATTTCATTCACGCTCGACGGCGAACAGATCGAGGCCGAGGCCGGGATGACCATCTGGGAAGTCGCCAACGGGCGCGGGCTGAAAATACCGCATCTGTGCCATACGCCCGAACCCGGCTATCGGCCGGACGGCAATTGCCGCGCCTGCATGGTCGAGATTGAAGGCGAGCGTACGCTTGCGGCTTCCTGCCTGCGCGAACCCGCCGACGGCATGGTTGTCACCACCAACAATGCGCGGGCGCAGAACGCGCGCAAGATGGTGATGGAGCTTTTGGTGGCGGATCAGCCTGAGCGCGATGTGGCGCATGACAAGTCCAGCCATCTTTGGGACATGGCCGCGCTGACCGGCGTCGAAACAAGCCGGTTCCCCAAACTGGAAAGAGGCCGGATTCCGCTTCTGGATGACAGTCACGTGGCGATGCGGGTCAATCTTGACGCCTGCATCCAGTGCAACCTGTGTGTGCGCGCCTGTCGCGAGGTTCAGGTCAATGATGTGATCGGGATGGCAGGGCGCGGGCATGACAGCTATCCCACATTCGATATGGCTGATCCGATGGGGGCCTCGACCTGTGTGGCGTGCGGCGAATGTGTGCAGGCCTGCCCCACAGGTGCGCTGATGGAGGCTACGGTGGTTGACGCCGATCAGGTCGGAGACCGTGCCGATTTCGACAGCGAAGTGGACAGCATCTGCCCGTTCTGCGGGGTGGGATGTCAGGTGTCGCTCAAGGTCAAGGACGGCAAGATCAAATATGTCGAAGGCATCAACGGTCCGGCAAACGAAGGGCGGCTCTGCGTCAAGGGCCGCTTCGGCTTTGACTACATCCATCACCCGCACCGGCTGACCAAACCGATGATCCGGCGCGAGGATGCCCCTGCGAAAGGGTTGAATGTCGATCCTGCCGACCTTGGCACGCATTTTCGCGAAGTCTCGTGGGACGAGGCGTTGGATTTTGCGGCCAACGGCATGAAATCCATCGGCGGCAGGGGCGTTGCAGGCTTCGGGTCTGCGAAATGCACGAACGAGGAAGCCTATCTGTTCCAGAAGATGATCCGGCAGGGCTTTGGTCACAACAACGTCGACCACTGCACGCGGCTGTGTCACGCATCCTCGGTCGCGGCACTGATGGAGAATGTCGGCTCGGGGGCTGTCACTGCGACCTTCAACCAGATCGAAAACGCCGACGTGGCCATCGTGATCGGGGCGAACCCGACCGAGAACCATCCGGTGGCGGCGACGTTCTTCAAGCAGTTCGCCAAGCGCGGTGGCAAGCTGATCGTGATGGACCCACGGGGTCAGGCGCTGAAACGGCACGCGTCGCACATGCTGCAATTCCGGCCCGGCACAGATGTGTCGATGCTGAACGCGATCATGCATGTGATCGTGGAGGAAGGGCTGTACGACAAGCAGTACATCGAAGCCTATACCGAGAACTGGGAAATCGAAAAAGCGCATCTCAAGACCTTTACCCCCGAAAAGATGGCGAAGGTCTGCGGGATCGATGCCGAAACGCTGCGCGATGTGGCCCGCACCTTTGCGGGGGCGAATGCCGCGATGATCTTTTGGGGCATGGGCGTCTCGCAGCACATTCATGGCACGGACAACGCACGCTGCCTGATCTCGCTTGCGCTGATGACAGGCCAGATCGGACGTCCCGGTGCGGGGCTGCATCCGTTGCGGGGGCAGAACAACGTGCAAGGCGCGTCCGATGCCGGGCTGATCCCGATGTTTCTGCCCGACTACCAGCCGGTTGCGGATGATGGCGTCCGCTCCGCCTTTACCGACGTCTGGGGCAGTGGTGATTTCAGCAACGTCAAAGGGCTGACCGTGACCGAGATCATGGACGCGATCTCTGACGGTGACATCCGCAGCCTGTATGTGCTGGGCGAAAACCCTGCGATGTCGGACCCCGATCTGGACCATGCCCGCAGCGCGCTGGCAAAGCTGGAACATCTTGTGGTGCAGGATATTTTCCTGACCGAAACCGCGAATTATGCCGATGTGATCTTGCCCGCAGGAGCCTTTGCCGAAAAGACCGGCACCGTCACGAACACCAACCGGCAGGTCCAGATGGGCCGCCCCGCCGTACCCCCGCCCGGAGAGGCGAAAGAGGATTGGTGGATCGAGGTCGAGCTGGCCAAGCGTCTGGGGCTTGGGTGGACCTACACGCACCCCTCCGAAGTGTTTGCCGAGATGAAGCTGAACATGTCCTCGCTCAACAACATCACCTGGGACCGGCTTGAGACCGAAGGGGCGGTGACCTATCCATCGATCAGCCCCACCGATCCGGGGCAGGCCATCGTTTTCGCCGACGGGTTCCCGCGTCAGGACGGACGTGCGCGCTTCACACCCGCGAGCATCATCGCCCCCGATGACGCGCCGGACGAAGATTATCCGATGATCCTGACAACGGGCCGCCAGCTTGAGCATTGGCACACAGGCTCGATGACGCGCCGCTCCAAGGTGCTGGACGGGCTGGAGCCGGAGGCCAACTGCTCGCTGCACCCGTCCACCTTGCGCAAGCTGGGCGTGGCACCGGGGGAGCATGTGCGCCTGTCGACCAAGCGCGGCTCGATCGAGATCATGGCGCGCGAAGACCGTGCGGTGTCGCCAGATATGGTGTTCCTGCCCTTCGCCTATGTCGAGGCGGCGGCCAACATCCTCACCAATCCGGCGGTTGACCCTTACGGCAAGATACCCGAGTTTAAATTCTCGGCTGTGAAGGTAGAAGCGGCGCAGGGTGCGGTTGCTGCCGAATAGCGACCGATCCTGCGGCGCGCCTTGCGGCGCAAGCGATCTATTTCAGGCTTGAAGGACGCTGTCCCTCAAGCTCTCTGGGATATTTCAGAGCCACAAAAAGGGGCAGAGCGTGAAGATTGATGAAGACCGGTTCTTGAGTGACCTGCATACGCTGCGCGGCTTTGGGGCTGCGGGCGTGGGCAAGGGTGTGGTGCGGCCTGCCTACAGTCCGGCAGATGTCGACGCGCGCAAGTGGCTTGCGGGCAAGATGCAGGAGGCGGGCCTGCGGGTCGAGATGGACGCCATGGGCAATCTTTTCGGATTGGCAGAAGGACCGTCGATCCTGATGGGGTCGCATTCGGACAGCCAGCCCGAAGGCGGCTGGCTGGATGGTGCCTTGGGGGTCATTGCCGCCCTTGAAGTGGCGCGGGCGTCGCGCGCGGCAGGCGGGCCCGCTATATCGGTGGTGTCGTTTCAGGACGAAGAAGGGCGATTTGGCGTGACCACAGGCAGTGCTGTCTGGGGCGGTCATCTGAGCCTTGCGGAGGCGGACAAGCTGACAGATCATGTTGGCGCAGCCCTTGGCGATGCACGTGAGGCGGTTGCACATATGGTGACGGGCGACGTGTCGCCCGACCAGTTCAGCGGCTTTGTCGAGCTGCATATCGAGCAGGGTCCGACCCTCGATACCTCGGGCGAGCAGATCGGTGTCGTCACAGAGATTGTCGGCATCCGCGATATGAAAATCACGTTTGAAGGCCAGCAGAACCACGCGGGAACAACGCCCATGCATCTGCGCAGGGATGCGTTTCAGGCCGTGTCGTCGTTCAACGCCTTGCTGAATGACCGGTTGCGCAATGTTGTCACGCCGCAGACGGTCTGGACCATCGGACATGTGTCGCTGCATCCCAATGCGTCGTCGATCGTGCCGGGGCGGGCGGTCTTTTCCATGCAATGGCGCGACGGGCAGACCGACAGGCTGGCCCGGATGGAAACCGTCATTCGCGAAACCGCGACCGAAGTGGCGGAGGCGCAAGGCATGAGCTTGAGCTTTGGGCCGATGCTGGGGCTTGAGCCTGTCACGATGGACAACTCTCTGTGTGCGGCACTCGAGGCCGGAGCGGAGGCGGTGGCACCGGGCAACTGGCGCAAGATGCCGTCAGGGGCGCTGCATGATGCGACGAATGTGTCGCGCCATCTGCCGGTGGCGATGCTGTTCGTGCCCTCGATCGGCGGGCTCAGCCATACGTTCGAAGAAGACACGCGCGAAGATGATCTGGTTGCCGGCGTGGAGGTTTTGGCAAAGGCGGTCGCAGCACTTGGATCAGGCGCGTAGATAGCCCCGGCGTTCCGCGCGGTTGCGGTGCCGGTCAGCGACCTGTGATGCCTCGCGCAGGTTCGCAAAGCTTTGCACCACGGCAGTCGGGCGTCCGCCCGCGATGCCCCATTCGCGCAGCACGGACACTTCGCTGAAAAGGTTCATCGCGATCTCGACGCGGTAGAAGATGCGCCGCTGCGTGCGGTTGGTGCGATAGAGAAGACATTCGATCATCCCCTGAATCTAGCGGGGCGGGGGCTGACAGCGCAACGGCTTTTTCGTCGACCGCTGCGGTTTTCGGGTGACGCGGGCGCGATTGAATGAAACCTTACCGCTACCACACAAGGAGATGCCCGCGATGAGCGATGACAATGATCTGATCCGCAGTGACCATCCCGGCGGGGTCGTCTGCCTGACGCTGAACCACGGGCCGGTCAATGCGCTGTCGGCGGAAGGATTGCTGGCCTTTGCAGACACCATCAAAGCGCTGGAGGCCGAAGAAGCCGTGCGCGCCATCGTCATCGCATCGCCCTTCAAGGTGTTTTCCGCCGGACTGAACCTCAAGCAGGCGCAGGGGTTTGACATGACGGATCAGCACGCCATCGTGCGCGGGCTGAACGAGGGGTTTCTGGCGCTTTTTGCCTGCGCCAAACCCACGGTGGTCGCCGTGAACGGGGCCGCGATTGCCGGAGGGCTGTTTTATGTCCTCGCCAGTGATTACCGGATTGCGGTGCCATCGGCGTCGTTCGGGCTGGCGGAGGTGCGGGTGGGTGCCGATTTCCCGCTTGGACCGCTTGAGATCGCACGCGCAACACTGTCGCCGAATGATCTGCGCCGGTTGATGCTGACGGGCCAGCCGATGTCGGCAGAGGACGCGAAGACTTCCGGCATGGTCGACCGTATCGTCACGCCCGAGGATCTGATGCAAACCGCATTGGCAGAGGCTGCGACTTTGGGTCAGATCCCGCCGCGCACCTATGCTTCGGTCAAACGGCAGATCAGGGGCGATGTGATCGCCCTGATAGAAGCGGGGATAGCGGCAGGGGCAAATGCACCCGAAAGCGGCTGGTTCAACGACGAAACCGTGCCGGCGATGCGCGCAATGATCGGCGGCTAGACCAGCGTTTTGCGCAAGGTGATGCTGGTAGGGCGGTCAAAGCCCGGATGGGCGGTGCGGGCATATTCGACAAAGCCCAGTGCCTTGAACGTTGCGTGATTGTCCTCAAGCTCCACCCTTGTCTGAAGCTCGAGGGTGTTCAGCGACATCGCACGCGCGCGGCTTTCGGCGTGGGTGATCAGGTGCCGCGCAAGGCCAAGCCGCTGGTGTGACGCGGCCACGCATACCTTGCCCAGATAAAGCACGCATTGTTGCTGGGTCAGGATCATGCAGGCTATGGGCGGGCTGCCGATGCACCATACCTCGTCCTTGGCGGCGGTTTCGCGCAGACTGGCGGGCGTCACCTGCCCAAGCGAGCTTGGCGGGTCGATCCGGCCTTCCATATAGGCAAAGCAATCGCGCATCAGCAGCAGCACCTCGGCAAGAGGTGCGTCATCCGGGCCAAGCCGCTTCGGGGTCAGATCCAAGTGACGTCTCCCAGAAAGATATAGCCGGCACCGTAGATCGTCTTGATCAGTTGCGGGTTTTTCGGGTCTTCGCGCAGCTTTGTGCGCAGCCGCGAAATGCGCACGTCCATCGCCCGGTCAAAGCTTTCCGAGGCGACGCCGCCAAGGCTCGACTGCATTTGCGCACGGCTGATCAGGCGTTTCGGCGCTTCGAGGAACAAGCGCAACACCTCGCCTTCGGCATGCGAAAACGGAGTTTCGGTGCCGGTCCCGTCTTCCAGCGCATAGCGGTCGAAATGTGCTGTCCAGCCGTTGAACGCGGCTGTTGTGCCCGATTGGGATGCAGGCTTGGCGCTGCGCAGCCGCGCGCGGATGCGGGCGACGACTTCGGCAGGATCGAAGGGTTTGATGATGTAATCGTCTGCCCCCAGCTCCAGCCCGGTCACGCGGTCCTGCACCTGTGCGCGCCCCGATATGATGATGACGATCGCACCCTGTTCCAGCGCAAGACGGTGCACCAGTGTCAGGCCATCGGTGTCGGGCAGTGACAGATCGACCAGACAGACATCTGGGGTGTGGGTCGCAAGCGCCGCCTCGAACGCGCGGGCGCGGCTGAAGCTGAGCGTGTCAAAACCGGCTTCTTCCAGCACATCGGACAGCAGCGTGCGGATTTCGGGTTCATCGTCCAGAATTGTCACAAGCGGGCGGGTCATTGCGCAGCCATTCCTTTGGGGTCGATGAGTGCTGTCAGATCAGCCTCGTCAAAGGGTTTGCGCAGGACCGGTGCCATCGTCTGCGCCTGCATGAACAACGCATCATCGCCGGGCAGGGATGTCATCAGAACAAGCGGGGGCGCATCCGGCCCCAGCCGTTTCGCCAGATCGAGGCCGGTCGCATCCCCCTTGAGCTGGATGTCCGACAGGATCAGCGCAATGTCGGGCAGATCGGCCAGAAGGGCAGTCGCTTCGTCCGCACTGGCGGCCTCAATCACCGAATGGCCAAGGTCCATCAGCATGTCGCGCACCAGCGCGCGCAGATCGTCCGCATCTTCGACCAGCAGCACAAGCCCCGTCGTTGCAGGCACGGCCGGACGGTAGGGCAGGCGCATCGTCACCTGCGCGCCGCTTCCGGTATTGGCGACCCGCAGATCACCACCGGCCGATTTCACCATGTCATACACCATCGGCAACCCCAGCCCTGACCCTTCAGCGCCTTTTGTGGTAAAGAAGGGTGTGAACGCGTTTTCCAGTGCGAGAGGGGAAAAGCCGGGGCCGGTATCGCGCAGTATGAATTCGACCCAGGTGTCATGCACCAGCCGTGCCTGCAAGGTGATGGTCCCCGCCATGCCGCAGGCGTCGCGGGCGTTCAGGATCAGGTTCAGCAGCCCGTCCTGCACCAGCCCGCTGTCCAGCAGCACCGGCTGGTCGTGCATCTGGTTGTCGATCACAAGCGTCAGCCCCACCGGCAGGGTCGGACGCGC
>JAGXHB010000131.1 GCA_024636425.1 Roseobacter sp. | reverse complement strand
TATCGCTATGTGAGTTGATGAAGCAGTCGCTTGCGCTAAACAGGACGTTCTGATCGAATTAAATGCTCTCTTGGGACTTGGCTGAACATGAACCCGGACTCTTTCTACGCTCTTGATCCTTATCACATTCTTCTGGCCGTGGCCGGTGTGATCACCATTCTGGTGCGTTGGCTTCCACGGCTCGTGTCGCGTCAGGAACCGGCATCCGCGCCACTGATGATCATTTTCGGGGCTGCTGCCACGATCCTGATTCCAGCGATGCCGACCATGCCCGATCCGCGAGAGACGACTTTGCCATGGGAGATCTTGAGCGAACTGGCAGTGATTATCGCGCTGTTTGGCACGGGCATGCGCATCGACCGTATCCGGCCCTGGCAAAAGTGGGGGCCGACAGCGCGCATGCTGATGATCGCGATGCCCCTGACCATCGCCGCTGTGGCGCTACTGGGCACCGTCTTTGCAGGGTTGACTGTGGCGGGGGCGATTATCCTTGGTGCTGTTTTGGCACCCACCGATCCGGTGTTGGCGGCGGATGTGCAGGTTGGCCCGCCGCAAGAAGGGAGCGAGCACCCCGTCCGCTTCACCCTGACGACCGAAGCCGGACTCAACGATGGGTTGGCCTTTCCCTTTGTTTATCTGGGGCTGATTGTGGCGGCCGAAGGGCTGAACCCGAGTGCATGGCTGTTTGACTGGCTGGCTATTGATGTCGTTTACCGCATTGTTGTCGGGGCCTTCGCAGGTTGGGCCGGAGGCCGGGTGCTGGCGCTTGTTCTCTTCGCATTGCCAAAGGGGGCACCGTTGGCCGAAACCGGTTCGGGGGTCGTGGCCCTTGCCGGCGTTCTGCTGTGCTACGGTTCGACAGAACTGGTGGAAGGCTACGGTTTCATCGCCGTTGCGGTCATGGGGCTCACGCTGCGACGGTTCGAGGAAGGCCACAAATTCCACCGTCGCTTGCACGATTTCACCGAAGCAATCGAACACGCCCTGACGGCTGCGTTGCTCATAGCGCTTGGCACCATTTTGCCGCTGGTGCTGGCAGACCTGAGTTGGAACCAAGTGTGGATCGCATTGATCCTGATCCTTGTCATCCGTCCGGTCACAGGTTGGATCAGCTTGATCGGGACCAACATGCCGCACAGCGACCGAGCCGTCATCTCTGTCTATGGCGTGCGCGGGATTGGTTCCATCTACTATCTTTGTTACGCGATGAGCCACATCGACTTCGTCAACGAAAGCCAGCTCTGGTCGCTCGTCGGGCTGGTGATCCTGCTCTCCACGATCATGCACGGCTTCAGCGTCAGTTGGGCAATGAGAAAGGTTTCGGATGGATAACGACGCCCAGCAGATCCCCGACTTGGCGTTGCAGCTTCGATAGCCCGCACGACAAGCTTGCAACGACCTCATTCTGCGGCCATTCATGTTTGTGTGACCATTGCATCAAATCAATCCGCAGTTTTTCGGACCAGTCTCGGCTGGTCAGTGTTTTTTGACGCGCAGATGGAGCCGGGCGATGCAGGGCTCGTGCCCCTGCGTATCGCTTCAGTTCATCGGGACAGGGTCACTGCCGTGTCCGAACACGGCCCTGTGCGACTTGCGCTGTCCGCTCAGTCACTTACCACGGACATCGCCGTGGGGGACTGGGTTCTGGTGGATCCCACGACACGCTTGCTGGCGCGACGGCTGAACAGACGGATGCTGTTGCAGCGCAAAACCGAAGGCGGTCGGCCAACGCAACTGATTGCAGCGAACGTCGACACGCTCTTGATCGTCACCTCCTGCAACGATGACTTCAATCCAGCACGGCTGGAGCGGTATCTGGCACTTGCGAACGAGGCCGGGGCGATCCCGGTGGTTGTGCTCACGAAAATCGACCAGACGGCGGATGCCGCCCCCTTCCTGCGGGAGGCAGAGGCCCTTCAACGCGGATTGGATGTCGTCATGTTGAATGCAAAAGCACCGGAGGCCGCACTGACACTCGCGCCTTGGTGCGGCCCCGGGCAGACCGTTGCCCTTGTCGGATCATCCGGGGTGGGCAAGTCGACCCTGCTCAATACACTGTCGAATGTGTCCGCCGAGAACGCGCAACCGACAGGGCCCATCCGCGAGGCCGATGCGAAGGGGCGTCACACAACCACATCGCGTTCGCTCCACGCAATCGCGGGGGGCGGATGGGTGATCGACACGCCCGGAATGCGGACGCTGCATGTCAGTGATGCGACAGCCGGGCTCAACACCTTGTTCGCCGAGATTGTCGACCTCGCCTCCCAGTGTCGTTTCCGCGATTGCACGCATGATCATGAACCCGGGTGCACGGTTCAGAGCGCAGTTGCAGACGGGACACTCGATCCGACGCGCGTGGACCGATGGCGCAAGCTTACGCAGGAAAACCTGATTAACACCCCCGTCCAGTCCGGCCCCCGTGGCAACAAGATCACGCGGTCCCTTGGCAAGCGCCGCTGACGACCGCTGACCTTCGCCTGCGCGCTGACCAATCTGATGGATTTGGAGGGCGATAAAGCATCAGGCCCCTTTAGACGTTCTCCAAAACCCAATCCGTTGCGGGTGGCAGAAGGCTATCCAGCGCCGCCTGAAATGCCGCCAGGATAGCGTTTGGTGCATCGTCTGCTGCCGCTGAAGTCTGTGCGAAGCTGCGGCTGCCTATGACGCGCTGAGTGCGGTCGTCGAGTGTCGTCAGGGCAATATCAACAACCGCCCTGACCCTGCCATCCCCTTCTATCACAACCTCGAACGCGTCCATGCGCACCAAAAGCGCAGTGTCTGGCACCGGTCCGCCTTCCCGGGTTCCGACATAGCTTATCCGTCCGGTCGCAGCGATGCTGCGTACGAGCAGAGCCTGCAAGACCAGCGGGGCCTCGTCGGCCCAACGGGCGTCGGGCAGATACGTGATCTTGGCGCCTTCGGCCCGGACCATGATGCGGTCCGTGGCAAGCGCCGCCGATGCTTCGGGACGGGCAATCAGGAGTTTGCCGGCGCTGCTTGGCCCCGCCTTTGATCCTGCGGCGGCGTTTAGATCGTAGGTGTCCAGTGGCTTCGAGGCCGTGTTCAGGGCACCGAGCGCGCCGCACCCGCTGAGTGAGCTTAGCGCGCCCAACATGACGATGCGACGGTTTGGAATAGCGTAAGCCATGGATTTATCTCCTGTAGTCGGGAACACGGTTGTCGAGCAGGAAGCGGGCGGGATCACGTTCGATCCGGCGCACAAGATTGTTGAGGGTCGTGATCAGACCGCGCGCTTCTGTACCCAGTCGGGTCAGTTCGGGCAGACCCGTCCGGGTGAAATCGCCAATGCCGGGTGCCGTGGCGGCGACGGCGGTTTGCACCTGCGCCACGACGGTATCAGCGCGCGCGATCAGTGCGCTTAGGTCTGCGGTGATTGCGGGCACATCACGGGTGACCCCTTCGACGGCAACGCTGATCCGGTCCGAAGCGGTGCGAATATCACTCAGGACAGGTGCCAGATCCGTTTGCATCAGCCCTGTCGCGGTATCGAATGCCGTCTCGGCTGCGGTCAGCGTCGCGTCGGTGCCGATCAGGGTTGTATCAAGCTGATCCAGGCTGACCTGAGCCCGCGACATCAGCGAGGATGCCGCAGCCAGCGCCTCTTGCGTCTGGGTCGCCATCGGGTCGAAACGTGCGGTCAGGCTGGTCACGTCTTCCGCAACCCGATCCACTGCCAAAGTTGCCGTCTCAACCGCGTGACGGATTTCGCCTACAACAACCGGAATGTCGGTTTGCACCACACTGTCGAGCGTTGCGAGCGTCGTCTGGGCGCTTGCCAGCACGGTACGGGCATCGGCAACCATCGCGGTCCCTTCTCCACTTATCAGCGTATCGAAACCGTCCGATGCCTCTGTCACAGCGGTGAAGGCGGTGTCAGCTTCGATCAGGGTTTTTTCCAGCTCGGCCAGCCGCGCGTTCAGCAGGTTCGCCGTCTCTCCGAAGTCGTCGAGCGTGGCACCTCCCCGCTGTTGCAGATCGGCAATCGCCGTATCAGCGCGTATGACGACCGCCGACAGCTCCTCCAGAATGGGAGGAACCGTATCGCGCAGCAAAATCTGTGCCGTATCGAATGTGCCCTCGACGTTGCGGATCGCCGCACCCGAGGCCTTGAGCGTCTGGTCGGCGCTATCGAACGCAGTCTGGGCGGAAGCAAGAGCCTCATCCGCCCCTTCCAGCGTTGTTTCAACGGAACTGCTGATACTGTCTAGCTTGCCGGTGAAGATCGAGATCTGCGCGGTGGCGTCACGCACGGTCCCGCTGATCTCGGAAAAGTCCGTCAGCGCCTGATCCAGTCGCCCCGAGGATGTTTCCAGGTTGCGCAATATGCCCGTCACCAACGCCTGATTTTGCGGGCTGGTGAGCGCCTGAAATTGCGCCAGCAAATCCGTAGCCTGCGCAAGCAGATCCGGCGCGTCTTCAACCAACGACTGAATCGTAGAACGTCTGGAAGGGATCATCGGCAATTCGCCGTCGGGCGCCGTCACGCGTTCTGCACCCGATGTTCCGCCGGAAAGCGAGATGGAGGCCACCCCCGTCACGCCCTGCGACTGCACCTGTGCGACCGTGTTGTTCCGTACTGGCGTGGTACTGTCGATCTGTACGGTCGCCAGCACCTTGGAGGCATCCTGCGGATAGATGCTCAACCCAATCACCTTGCCGACGGAAATACCGTTGAAAAGCACATCACCAGACGCGTCCAACCCCGACACATCATCGAAAAGAATACCGTATGTGGTGTACTGCCGATCGACCTGAACGCTGGCGAGCCAGATAAAGAACCCCAGCGTGCCCAAAATGGCGGCCAGTGTGAACGCTCCGATCAGGATGAAATTCGCGCGCGTTTCCATCAGTGGCCCCCCGCCGTGGTCTGCGCCGCCCGGGCACGGGGGCCATGGAAGTATTCCTGTACCCAAGGGTGGTCGACCGCGAGCATGTCCTCCAGTGTGCCAACCGCCAGCACACGTTTGTCCGCCAGCACAGCGACCCGGTCGCAAATGGCATAAAGGCTGTCGAGATCGTGGGTGACCAGAAAGACCGTGAGGCCCAGAGCCGCCTGCAACTGCTTGATCAGAATATCGAACGCCGCCGCCCCGATGGGGTCCAGCCCTGCCGTGGGCTCGTCGAGAAAAACGATCTCGGGGTCCAGCGCGATGGCGCGTGCAAAGCCCGCCCGCTTGCGCATGCCGCCCGAAAGTTCGGCGGGATGTTTGGACAGCGCGTCTTCGGGAAGCCCCACCATATGCACCTTGATGCCTGCCAATACCGCACGCAGTTCGGCGTCCATCTGAAGTTGCTCTCTCATGGGGGCCTCTACATTCTGCTGCACGGTCAGCGACGAAAACAGCGCCCCATCCTGGAACATCACACCCCAGCGGCGACGCATATTGCGGTAATCATCATCAGAGGTGTCGCGCACGCTTTTGCCGAACACCTCGATCTTGCCAGCATCCGGTTTCAGCAGTCCGACGATGGCGCGCAGCAGGACAGATTTCCCGGTGCCGGAACCACCTACGACACCTATGATCTCTCCCCTGCGCACGTCAAGGTCCAGACCGTCATGGACGGTGTGTGTGCCGAACCGCGTGACAAGCCCTCGCACGCGGATGATGTCTTCAATGGCGCTCACTGTCATTACACCCCTACGATGGCAAAGAAGATGGAGAACATCGCGTCCGCGACGATGACCAGAAAGATCGACAGTACAACGGAGGTTGAAGTCAACCGTCCCAAGGACTCCGCATCGCCGCCAACCTTGAGCCCCTCGAAACAGCCGATGATCCCGATGATCAGCGCAAAGAAAGGGGCCTTGATCATACCGACACCGAAATGCCAGACGTCGGTGTTGCTGACGAGGCGCGACTGGAAAACGGCGGGCGACACGCCCAGCTCGATCCAGGACATAACCGCACCCCCGACAAGCCCCGCGATGTCAGCGATGAAGCCAAGCGCGGGCAACATCAACATCAGCGCCAATACGCGCGGCACGACAAGGATCGTGACGGGATCCAGCCCGATGGTGCGCATGGCGTCAATCTCCTCGCGCATTTTCATGGAGCCGATGGCCGCCGTGAAGGCCGAGCCCGATCTCCCCGCAACGATGATTGCGGTCAGCAGAATGCCCAACTCTCGCAGTACGGAAATCGCGATCAGATCGACAACGAAGACCTCCGCTCCGAACTGACGGAGCTGTGCGGCACCCTGGAACGCCAGAACGACACCGATCAGAAAAGCCATGAGCGCCACAATGGGAACCGCATTCAGCCCGACCTCCTGACAGTGATGCACCAGAGAGGTCATTCGCAAACGTCGCGGGTGGATCACTGTCCCTGCCAGAGTGGACACAACCTGACCCAGGAAAGAAATCAGCTCGATCGCCTTGCGCGCGCCGCGCACGACCTTTCGCCCCAGGTTTTCCAAGACATCGCCCAGCGATCTGACCTGCACCACGTCTACGGTCTCTGGTGGCATGCCAAGGCGGACAGTTTCAATCAGTTGCGCTTCAACCTCGTTTGCGCCTTCCAGCGTCAGCGCGCCTCCCTCTGCAGCCGACTGAAGTTGCAAATCTACCAGCAGCCACGCTCCCGCAGTGTCGATGCGCGTCACTCCGGAAATGTCGATCACGGATGCGCCGCGCGCCTGATCAACCAATGACGGCCGGTCCAATGCCACGACGGCATCGATCAGCAAGTCGCCCCTGGCGACCAGTCGCGAACCGTTCCGGGTTACCTCGAAGGGGGTTGGCACCGTCATGAAGGCGAGGAAACTTTGAGAGGATTACGGGAGAGTCGTTTGGGGGACTGATGAACACCACAGGAAAGCGAGGTCATGCGTGCTCCTCACACCTGTCGCATTTCGACGGCAATGCGGCTGCGAAGATCAGCGGGCAAAGCCTCTATCACCGTCGCCAGCGTCATCAGCTCCTGCCGCGCGCCATGCAACTGATCGACAAGTGCGATCACGACGCCGACGGCATGCTCGTCAAGATCCAGATCCTCGGCCAGGTCGCAAAGCAGTTCCAGCCGAGCAATATCGACGGCACGGTAAAACAATCCATTCCCGGCATTCTGTGGCCGCACAAGATCAGTCTCGACATAGCGACCAAGCTGCGCGTGCGTCAGCCGCGTAACGGACATGATCACATCATCCGCTGTGAAGTGGGCTGTCATGCGGTAGCTCCCTTCTTGAGTACGGCTTCCGGATCGGTTGTGCGGGACTCGCGCCATGCTCTCAGCAAATCACAAAGTTCGGGATCGGGCGCTTTCGGCACGACAATCTTTAACTCGACCCACTGATCGCCAGCTATCGTGCTGCCCGCGCGCTTCACGCCGCGTCCCCGCAGGCGGAGCACGCTTCCCGAATTCGCACCCGGAGCAATCGTCAGCCCCACAGGGCCGTCAATCGTGGGCACAGTGACCTTTGCACCCAGAATAGCATCATCAAAGGACACCGGCAACGTAAACAGGATGTTGTCCCCATCGCGGCGGAAATCAGGGTGATCCTGCACGGTAACGGTGATCAGGGCATCACCCGCCGGTCCATCGCCAAAGCCGCGCGCGCCTTTGCCCCGCAGTCGCAATGTCTGTCCATCCTGCGTGCCACGCGGGATTTTGACCGCAATACTTGAACCACGCGGTAGGGTGATTTCGGTTTCGGCACCACGCACCGCATCAAGAAAAGGGACTTCCAACCGGTAGCGCACATCTTGTCCGGACGCACTTTGGCCACCGAAGTCGAACCCTCCGCCGCCCGACGCCCGATTGCGCAGTATTTCGGCAAAGAAATCGCCGGGGTCCGCACTCTTCCCGGACCCGCGCCGCTGCTGATACACATTGTCGGGCGCATCCGCATAGTCGCGGTAATATTGTCGTTGCGGGCGATCTGCACCCTGAGCATCGATTTCTCCAGCATCATAGCGTGCGCGCGTTTTGGGGTCTTTCAGCAGATCATAGGCCGCCGAAATCGCCTTGAAACGCTCCACAGCCCCCTTGTCATTGGGGTGAAGGTCCGGATGGCTGGTACGGACAAGTTTACGGTGCGCCTGCTTGATATCCCCAGCAGTCGCGGCTTTCGTCAGACCCAGGATTTCGTATGGATCGATGCTCATTCATGAAGCCTTCCATATGCGTCACGCGGTCTTCGACCGATTGGCCAACAGCGGCTATGCACGCTATCTCATGCGCCAGAGGCAGTTGTCCCTGATCCAGATCAATGCAGAACCCACCAAACCAAATGCGATCTGCCATACGCATGCACCTTTGCACGGTAGGCTGGCTACCGGTGTACTGGTGCCGCTCTCCATCCTCACCATTCACAGGCGCAAACGGCTTTGACGCGAGATGCCTCTGATCGACCCACAACAATCTCGGGAAGCCTTCGTGCAGGATCTGCGCAAAAGGAACACCGATCCGGTTTGAGACGAAGAATTCCCGGCACTGTTATCATGGATTGCGGGAACTGATCACGCGCGACGGGTGTTTAGGCAGCAATCGCAGTCAGAAAGAGAGCATCTCAATGGATATCCTTCGGATCATCATCGCCATTCTACTTCCCCCCTTGGGCGTTTTTCTTCAGGAAGGTTTGGGCAAGCACTTCTGGATTAACATCATTCTCACGATCCTTGGCTATGTTCCGGGCATTATCCACGCCATCTATATCATCATTCGGCGGTGACATGTCCTGACGCCAAGACGATGCCGAATTTCGGACGCATTAAAATGGGAACCGCCACATACTTCCAGTGTCACGATGCAAGGCGGCAGCTGGCCGAAAATCTCTAGGATCTGCGCGCGCCGCAATTTCGTGCGCAGAACCGCGCGGCCCGTACCGCGGACCCGCACTTACCGAACATAAAGCAACTTTTGGCCGCTGTATCGGCTTTCCCACCCATCGCCTGGCCAGGGTACCTGTTTCACTGCAGGGTGACGGGTGTCTGACCCGCCAATTACCACGACGCTGATCCTTATCAGGCCGCTTCCGCACTGCGTTTCAGCAGCAGCGAATAAAACACAGGGGCCGCGATCAGGGTCAGGATGGTGGCGAAGGCGAGGCCGCCCATGATGGTGACCGCCATGCTGGCAAAGAACGCATCCGACAGCAGCGGGATCATCCCCAGAATGGTGGTGCCTGCCGCCAGCAGCACGGGGCGCACACGCGATACGCAGGCGTCCACGATGGCTTGGGTAAACTCCACACCCTCTGCGCGGACCAGATCAATCTCTTCCACCAGAACAATCCCGTTCTTGATCAGCATCCCCGACAGGCTGAGCAGACCCAGAAGTGCGGTGAAGGTAAAGGGCAGGCCCGTGCCGAGCAGGCCAATCGCCACGCCGTTGACCGACATCGGTACCAGCAGCCAGATCACCAGCGGCTGCCGGAGCGTGCCGAACAGGAAAATCGAGATCAGCACCATGGTGATAAAGCTCAGCGGCAGTTGCTGGCCTAGGCTTTGCTGCGCCTCGGTCGAGTTTTCGTATTCGCCGCCCCATTCGAATTTATATCCGACGGGCAGCGGAATCGCCTCGACCACCGCCTGTACCTCGGCCTGAACCTCGGCGGCGGTGACAGTCGACACGATGCCCGCTTCGACGGTGATGGTGGGCAGGCGGTCGCGCCGATGGATCAGCGTATCCTGCACCTCGTGACGGAAACCGTCGATCACCTGATCCATGGGCACAAAACTGTCGGAAGCGTCGGAATAGACGACCTGGCTGACCAGATCGGCTTCGCCCTCTGGCTGGCGCAGGACGATGGGGATCAGCCTTTCGCCTTCGCGATATTCACCCACACGGCTGCCATCGGTCGCAAACAGCAGCGTATCAGCGATGTCCTCGCGGGCGATGCCGGCACTTTGGGCGCGTTCGGTCGCATAGATCGGTTGCAGCACCAGTTCGGGCTCCCGCCAGTTCGTCCG
>JAGXHB010000016.1 GCA_024636425.1 Roseobacter sp. | reverse complement strand
GCCGGGCACATTACCTATATGCGGACCGACGGCATCGACATGGCCCCCGAAGCGATGACGATGGCACGCGAGGCCATAAAGGACCGCTTTGGTGCGGAATATGTGCCCTCGTCGCCGCGCATCTACAAGAACAAAGCCAAGAATGCACAGGAAGCGCATGAATGCGTGCGCCCGACGGACATGTCCAAGGACGCGGCTGCGCTGAAGCTGACCGAACCGGACCAGCGCAAACTTTATGATCTGATCTGGAAGCGCACGCTCGCCTGCCAGATGGAAAGCGCACGGCTGGAACGCACCACGATCGAAATCGGCAGCAAGGACGAGCAGATCGGTCTGCGCGCCACCGGTCAGGTTGTTCAGTTCGACGGCTTCCTGCGGGTCTATGAAGAAGGTCGCGACGACGTTGTCGATGAGGATGACAAGCGCCTGCCCCAGATCAGCGAAGGCGACAAGATGGACAAGCGCGCCGTCACGCCCGAACAACATTTCACCCAGCCTCCGCCCCGCTATACCGAAGCCACGTTGGTTAAGCGGATGGAAGAACTGGGGATCGGGCGGCCGTCCACCTATGCGAGCGTTGTGACCACGATCCAGGATCGTGAATATGTCCGCAAGGAAGGCAACCGGTTGTTCCCCGAAGACAAGGGGCGTCTGGTCACTGCGTTTCTGGAAAACTATTTCCGCCGCTATGTCGGCTATGATTTCACCGCCGATCTTGAGGATCAACTCGACAAGGTCAGTGCGGCGGATGCCGACTACAAGGATGTTTTGAGCCGCTTTTGGAAGGATTTCTCCGCCGCCATCGCCGAAACCGCCGATCTGCGCATCACCGAGGTGCTGGAAAAGATCAACGAGGTTTTGGAGCCGCATCTTTTCCCGCCCATCGAAGACGGCAAGGATCCCCGCCTGTGCCCCAATTGCGAGATCGGGCGCCTGTCGATGCGCACGGCACGGTCCGGCGGTGCCTTTATCGGATGTTCGAATTATCCGGAATGTCGTTATACCCGCCCCTTTGGCCCGCCCGATCCTGAGGCTGAGAAGTCGGCTATCCCGCCTGACGGCAAGCTGTTGGGCGAGGACATGGGCGAGGAAATCCGCGTTTTCAAAGGGCGCTTTGGCCCTTATGTGCAGCGTGGCCCCGTCACCGAGGAGAACAAGAAACCGCCACGTCAATCCGTGCCCAAGGACTGGCCCGCAGAAGAACTTGAGCTGGACCGCGCCGTGATGCTGCTGTCATTGCCGCGCGAAATTGGCCCCCACCCCGAAGACGGGATCATGGTCTGGGCCAATATCGGGCGGTACGGCCCCTACATCAAACACGCCGAAAGCACGTCTGATCGCGGCGGCACCAACGCCAATCTTGAGGGGCTGGACGAGGTGTTTACCGTCGGCATGAACCGTGCCGTGCAGCTGCTGGCCGAAAAGGTCGCGAGCCGCGGAGGCAGAGGCAAAGCCGCAAAGCCGATCCGCGAGATGGGCGACCATCCGGATCTGGGCGGTGACGTTCACATCATGGAAGGCAAATACGGGCCTTATGTGAAGTGGGAAAAGGTCAATGCGACGATTCCGAAAGAGATCGAGCCCGCAGACCTGACGATGGAAAAGGCGGTTGAGCTGATCGAGGAGAAGCTTGCAAAGTCGCCCGCCAAGCGCAAGGCCGCAACCAAGAAAGCGCCCGCCTCCCGCAAAACTGCCGCCAAGAAACCGGCAGCCAAGAAGGCTCCGGCAAAGAAGGCAGCCCCCAAGAAAGCCGCCGCGAAGAAACCAGCGGCGAAAAAAACCGCTGACTGACATTCCCGTGAACATATCGCAACAAACGAATACGTTTGTTGGCGCCCTGTCTGCTTCCTGAGACGTCGTGCATCAAGCCACGACAAAAAGGAGCAGACAGATGGCACATCAAAGATTTTCTCGGCGGGGGGTGATCCTGTCAGCGGGGGCGACACTTTGCCTCCCTGCGTTGGCCAGGGCAGAGTCCGAACCCGTTTTGGGCGTGCGGAACAACACCTCCAGCTTCAGCCGGCAGAACTGGCAGGACCATTTCGATACACTGGGGAAAGCTGCCATTGTCGCTGACACGACATCCCGCGCCCTGCACTTCTGGAGCGGTGATGGCGAGACGTACAACATCTACCCCACGTCGGTACCGCGCAGCGACGAGCTGACCAAGCGCGGATACACCCGTATCGTGCGCAAGCGTGTCGGCCCCGACTGGACACCCACCCCCAGCATGATCGAACGCGACCCCGATCTGTCCTATATGCCGCCCGGCCCTGACAACCCGCTTGGCACGCATGCGATGTATCTGGACTGGCCCGCCTATCTGATCCACGGCACCCATGATACCCGCAAGATCGGGCGTCTAAGCTCTGACGGGTGCATCGGGCTTTACAACCACATGATCGAAGCACTTTACGAGATTGCGCCGATCGGCACGCAGGTGCGCATCATCTAGCGCAGCACGCTGCACTTGGCTTATTGTTTTGGGGCGCATCTTTACGGGTGCGCCCTTGCCCTTGTTTGACAGGTGCGTAACGTGGCGTCATAGACAAATACATGGTCAGGACCGGGGCCAACGCCCCATCGAAAGGAGCCCGAATGAAAAAGATCTACGGAAGTGCCGCCGAGGCGCTGGAAGGTGTGCTGAGTGACGGCATGCTGATTGCAGCCGGAGGGTTTGGCCTGTGCGGCATCCCCGAACTGCTGCTGAGTGCAATCCGCGATGCAGGCACCAAGAACCTGACCTTTGCGTCCAACAACGCGGGCGTCGATGATTTCGGTATCGGCATCCTCTTGCAGACCAAGCAGGTCAAGAAGATGATCAGCTCTTATGTCGGTGAGAACAAGGAATTCATGCGCCAGTATCTTGGCGGCGAGCTTGAGCTTGAATTCAACCCCCAAGGCACTCTGGCTGAACGGATGCGCGCTGGTGGTGCAGGTATTCCCGGTTTCTATACCAAAACGGGCGTGGGCACGGTGATTGCCGAAGGCAAGGAGCACAAGGATTTCGACGGCGAGACCTATATCCTAGAACGCGGCATCGTTGCTGATCTGGCCATCGTGAAAGCGTGGAAAGCGGACGACACGGGCAATCTTGTCTTCCGCAAGACGGCGCGCAACTTCAACCCGCCCGCTGCGATGTGTGGCAAGATTTGCATTGCAGAGGTCGAAGAGATCGTGCCGCGTGGCAGCCTCGACGGTGACGCGATCCATCTGCCGGGCATCTATGTCCACCGCATCATTCAGGGTGACCATGAGAAACGCATCGAACAGCGCACAGTGAGGACTGCATAATGGCTTGGGACCGCAATCAGATGGCCGCACGGGCCGCGCAGGAACTTCAGGACGGCTGGTATGTCAACCTTGGCATCGGGATTCCGACGCTGGTATCGAACTACATTCCCGAGGGCATGGATGTGACGTTGCAGTCGGAAAACGGCATGCTGGGGATGGGTGCTTTCCCGATCGAGGGTGAAGAAGACGCTGATCTGATCAACGCAGGCAAGCAGACCATCACAGAGCTTGACCGCACGTCTTACTTCGACAGCGCAACATCTTTCGGCATGATCCGTGGCGGCAAAATCGCGATGGCGATTCTTGGTGCGATGGAAGTGGCTGAAAACGGCGATCTGGCGAACTGGATGATTCCGGGCAAGCTGGTCAAGGGCATGGGCGGTGCCATGGATCTTGTGGCAGGTGTTGGCCGGGTGATTGTCGTGATGGATCATGCCAGCAAAAGCGGTGACAGCAAGGTTCTCAAGGAATGCACCTTGCCGCTGACCGGCAAGGCCGTGGTGGACCGCATCATCACCAACCTTGGCGTTCTGGATGTCGTCGAAGGTGGGCTTCGGATCGTGGAATGTGCTGACGGCGTGACCGAAGAAGAGCTGCGCGCAGCCACCGAAGCCACCATCGTCTAGGATCTGAGAAACGCGCGAGGGCGATCCCGGTCGCCCTCGCTGGCCCGGAATGCGTCGAATTCCGGCGCGCCTCTGCGATGTCAGTTCATCGCCGCAAAAACACACCCGTCCGAGATCAGCTCGGGCGGGGTCTGGCAAAGCCCCTTCGCCACCTGAAACGCCGCAAGCACCTTGGGCACGTAGTCGCGTGTTTCGGCAAAGGGCGGCACGCCGGCGTGCTTGCGCACGGATCCTTCGCCGGCGTTGTATCCGGCAAGCACCAGTATCGGGTCGAGGTCGAATTCACCCATCAGCCAATCAAGATATTTCACACCGCCCGCGATATTCTCGGTCGGTTTCAGACTGTCCGCCACCCCGAACCGCGCGGCGGTGTCCGGCATCAGTTGCATCAACCCCAAGGCCCCCGCCCCGCTGACCGCATCGGCCCGCCCTGCGGATTCCACGGATATAACAGCAAGCACCAGGGCGGGCGATACGCGCGTTCCGATGGTGGATCGCAGGATGTCGATGCCATTGGTCTTCGCGATCTCCTGCATTTGTTGCATACGGGGGGCCGCTACTTTGGCGCTGGCTGTGGCAAGCGTTATCATCGCCGTCTCCAGCCTGCCGGGACCGGACTTTGCCGCATCTGGGGATACCCGTTCCCAGAACCAGTCGTACTGGCCCGGATGCGCTGGCATGAGTGATCCATCTTCGGTCGCGACGACATCAGGGGTCGCAGCCGCTTTGGGCTCTATAAAGACGTTGATGCGATTCGTGCTGCCGGGTTTCGGCGGTTTGACGCGCTTTGCCTCAAAATTGGGAAATGGCTTCGGCCCCTCCGCATGGACCAAAGACGTCGCACAGACTCCCAAAAGGAGTGACGCGGTAAAAAGTCGGAACATGTCTGCCTGCTTTTTTATGCTTTTTATGCTCTTGAAGCTAAACATCTCATGAAACGCGCTTTCAAACCAGCCAATCATGGCACAGATCATGGCGATTTTGCCTCAATTGGAGCACGGAGCCAGGAATCTCACAACAAAATACGAAGCCGTCAATTTTTTTTACCACCAGTATCAGTGGATTAAGAGAAAACCCCCATGCCTCTCGCGAAAAACTTCAAATGTCATATTTGCCGCCAAATTCACGCCCCAATCGGACGGCTATATAACGTCATACCAAGTCGGACAGGCGCTCAACTGAGAGAAACAGCGCCACACACGGACGGCAGGGTTGGAATTTAAACCTTATGATCCTTGGAGGGACATACCATGATGAACTTTATCAAAAACTT
>JAGXHB010000130.1 GCA_024636425.1 Roseobacter sp. | reverse complement strand
GCACGGCGCGGCCCGTCATAGGGATTGGAGGTGTTCATGTTGGTTTCGGTCATCCCGTAGCGTTCAAGGATGCGGTGGCCTGTGCGTTCCTCGAACTGGCGGTGGGTCTCGGCCAGCAGGGGGGCCGAACCAGACACAAAAAGCCGCATATGCGCGGTCAGTCCGGCTGTGAAATCATCAGACCCCAGCAAGCGTGTGTAAAAGGTCGGCACGCCCATCAGCGCCGTCGCCTGCGGCATGAAGCGGATCAGCTGGTCCACATCAAGCTTGGGCAGGAAAATCATCGCGCCACCTGCCAGCAACATGATGTTGGTCGCGACGAACAGGCCATGCGTGTGAAAGATCGGCAAGGCATGGAGCAGCACATCCGCCTTGGTGAACTGCCAGGTATCGGTGAGCGTCTGCGCATTGCTCAGCAGGTTTTGCTGGCTCAGCATCGCGCCTTTGGACCGTCCCGTGGTTCCCGAGGTGTAAAGGAACGCTGCCAGATCGTCGGCGCTGCGGTCCACGGTGGCAAATTCATCCGGCTGATCCTTGGCCAGATCGCGCAACGTGCCGCGCCCGGTGGTGTCCATCGTTTCGAGCTTGGCTCCGGCGTTGCTGGCAACTGTCGCCAGCGCGTCCGCTTGTGCGGGATCACAAACCAACAGACGCGCACCCGAGTTCGAGACGAAATATTCAACCTCGGCAGGAGTATAGGCGGGGTTGAGGGGCAGAAAAGCCAGTCCGGCCTGCACGCAGGCAGCATACAAGGCGAGGGAATCCGGGGATTTGCCGATCTGCACAGCAACACGGTCGCCGGCCACAAGCCCCGTGGCGGCAAAAACGTTGGCATAGCGCGACGCTGTCCGCAGAAATGTGTCATGTGTGATCGTGCGCCCGTCAGGAAGCTGCAGGAAGGGTGTGGTCTGTCCGCGGTGACGACCGAAAAGAGCATCATAAAGGGGGTTCGCCATCCGCCACGTCCTTCTGGGCCAGAGTTTATCGAGGCGAAACTAACGTCATAGCGGTTGGCAGGTAAAGGCTTGGCGGACCATCTTGTGACATTTGCGGCCTTTTCCACGCAGCCCCCCACTTGACGACTTGGGTGGATTGGCATACCTCAAAGTGAGTTGAGCGGGCGTTGTGTAATGGTAAGACCTCAGCCTTCCAAGCTGATGACGCGGGTTCGATTCCCGCCGCCCGCTCCAGACCAATCCGTTATCTGTATCAGTTTGCCGCATCATCCACTGCGTCCCGGGACTTGACCCCATGCGATGGGGGGTCCATGACATCCCCGTTTTCAAAGGAAGTCACATGGCCCGCACGCCCACCCCTGCTCCTGCTCAGGAAGAGCGCGAAAAATCCCGCGAACTGGGGGCACTGCGTGCGCTGATCCCCTTTGTCCATCCCTATCGCCCCTTGATGATCGCGGCGATTCTGGCGCTGGTCGTCACGGCGTTTATCTCGCTCATGCTGCCGCTGGCGGTACGGCGCGTGATCGACAACTTCAACAGCGGTGAAGAACTGCTGGACCAGTACTTCGTCGCAGCCTTGGCCATTGCGGCCCTTCTGGCAGTGGGCACCGGGCTGCGCTATGCGCTGGTCACCCGGTTTGGTGAACGGGTCGTGGCTGACATCCGCAAGGCCGTTTTCGACCGCGTCATCGGGATGAGCCCGGCGTTTTACGAACGCATCATGACCGGCGAGGTGCTTAGCCGGATCACGACGGACACGACGCTGATCCTGTCGGTCATCGGGTCGTCGGTGTCCATTGCACTGCGCAATATCCTGATCTTTTCGGGCGGGTTGATCCTGATGCTTTTCACGTCGGCCAAGCTGACGGGGATGGTGCTGCTCATCGTGCCTGCCGTGATCGTGCCGATCCTTGTGCTGGGGCGCAAGCTGCGGGTCATCAGCCGCGAGAACCAGGACTGGATCGCGGCCAGTTCGGGCAATGCATCGGAAAGTCTGAGCGCGGTGCAAACCGTGCAGGCGTTCACCAACGAAGCGGCCAGTCGCGGCCAGTTCGCGCAGATGACCGAAGCATCCTTTGATGCGGCGCGGCGGCGGATCACCACGCGCGCCGTGATGACCGTGATCGTGATCTTTCTGGTCTTTGCCGGCGTTGTCGGCGTGCTGTGGATGGGCGCGCGCGATGTGCGGGCGGGCGACATGACACCGGGTGCACTGGTGCAGTTCGTGATCTACGCTGTCATGGTCGCGGGCGGCGTGGCGGCGTTGTCTGAAATCTGGGGAGAGTTGCAGCGTGCCGCAGGCGCGACTGAACGGCTGGTCGAGCTGCTTCAGACCGAAGACACGGTGCAGGATCCCGCCGGTGCCGCTGCCGTGCCCGACCGTATCGCCGGCGCGATCGCCTTCGAGAATGTCCAGTTTGCCTATCCCGCGCGGCCTTCCATACAGGCCCTCGACGGGGTTTCGCTGAGGATAAATCCCGGCGAAACGGTCGCTTTCGTCGGGCCTTCGGGGGCGGGCAAGACCACGATCATCCAGCTGATCCTGCGCTTTTACGATCCCGCATCGGGCCGTATCACGCTGGACGGCGTCGATCTGCGTGACATGGCGCGCGATGCGTTCCGGCGGACCATTGCGCTTGTGCCGCAGGATCCGGTGATCTTCGCCGCTTCTGCCCGCGAGAATATCCGGTTTGGTCGCCCCGATGCCACTGATGCCGAAATCGAAACAGCAGCAAAAGCCGCCGCAGCGCATGATTTCATCAGCGGTCTGCCCGAGGGGTATGACAGCTATCTGGGCGAACGCGGTGTGATGCTGTCAGGCGGCCAGAAGCAGCGTATCGCCATCGCCCGCGCCATTTTGCGTGACGCGCCTGTGCTGCTGCTGGACGAGGCGACCAGCGCGCTTGATGCTGAAAGCGAAAGGGCGGTGCAGGCCGCCGTCGACACACTGAGCCAGAACCGCACGACGCTGATCGTTGCGCACCGTCTGGCAACGGTGAAGAAAGCCGACCGCATCGTCGTGCTTGAGGCAGGGCAGATCATCGACACCGGCACCCATGACGAACTGGTTGCCAGGAATGGACTTTATGCGCGGCTGGCCCGCTTGCAATTCACCGACGGGATCGCGGCCGAATAAAAAGCTTGTCTAATTTTTGCGAAAGTGGAAACAATCACGCGAAAGTGAACTCTCAGGGAGATAGTCATGGGGTTGTGGAATTTCGTCAAGAACGCGGGCAAAAAGGTTTTTGGTGGCGAGGATGACAAGGAAGTCACCGGCGCTGCATTGCAAGACGAGTTGAGGGATCTGGGTCTTGATGCCGAGGGTCTCGACATCACTGTCGAAGGCGACAAGGTCAAGGTATCCGGCAAGGCCGTCAGTCAGGAAATCAAGGAAAAAGTCATTCTCGCTGTCGGTAACGTCGAAGGCGTTGCAACGGTTGAGGAAGACATGGAGGGCGGCGAGGGCGACGGCACATTCCACACCGTCGAAAAGGGTGACACGTTGTGGGCGATCGCGTCCAAGACCCTTGGCAACGGTGCGCGCTACGAAGAGATTTTCGAGGCCAACAAGCCGATGCTGACGCATCCCGACAAGATCTACCCCGGTCAGATGCTGCGCATTCCCGCAAAGTAAGACGCTGGCATCCTATGGATGCCTGGCCCCGCAAGAACAGAGCCGCAGATATTTGTCTGCGGCTTTTTGTCATGGTTCCGTTGGGTCAATCACCGCTGACGCGGCGTCTATTATGTCACAGATACTTGCGAATTGCCCGTGAACCAGTGATCATTGTCGTCAGGGAACAAACAGATGCGGGGCAAACCGCAGCTTATGGGAGGAAGTACATGACATTCGCCGGAATAGCCGATCGCCAGGCCATCGAAAATGAGATGCCGTGGGAAGAGCGCGACGTCGCCAAGACCTTGTGGAGCTTGCTGAGCAACACAGCGCAGAAATTTCCAACGCATGACGCGATCAGCTACCAACTTTTTTCAGGCGTCAAGGATCATGCCGAAACGCTGAACTGGACGCAGTTGCGCGGTCAGGTCGGACGTGCGGCCAACCTTTTCCGGTCCTTGGGCGTCGGCCCGACCGATGTGGTTGCCTATGTCCTGCCCAACTGCAACGAAACGGTCATCACATTGCTGGGTGGGGCTGTGGCGGGGATCGCGAACCCGATCAACCCGCTGCTTGAAGCCGAACAGATCGCTGCCATCCTGCGCGAAACGAACGCCAAGGTCGTTGTGACCCTGCGCCCCTTTCCCAAGACGGATGTTGCTGAAAAGACCGCTGAAGCGGTCAAGCTGGCCCCGAATGTCAAACACGTGCTCGAAGTCGATCTTTGCCGCTATCTGACCGCGCCGAAATCCTGGATCGTGCCGCTGATCCGGCCCAAGCTGAGTGTGCAGAACCAGGCAACCTACGCCAACTTCAACACCGCGATTGCCAAACAGCCGACCGAGCTTTCCTTCGAGGATCCGCAAGAAGACCGCGTCGCCTTCTATTTCCATACGGGTGGCACGACGGGCATGCCCAAGGTGGCGCAGCACAAATATTCCGGCATGGTCTACAACGGCTGGATCGGTCACACGCTGCTTTATACCGAAGACGACAACATCATGTGCCCGCTGCCGCTGTTCCACGTGTTCGCCTGCCACGTGATCCTGATGGCCGCTGTCACGTCGGGCGCGCATGTCGTCTTCCCCACGCCGCAGGGATACCGTGGCGAAGGTGTCTTTGACAACTTCTGGAAGCTGGTGGAGCGCTGGAAGATCACCTTTATCATCACCGTGCCCACTGCGATTTCCGCGAAAATGCAGCGCAAGATTGATGCTGACATTTCGACCGTGAAAACCGCTTTCTCGGGGTCTGCGCCGCTGCCTGTGGAGCTTTTCAACCGTTTTGAGAAGGCGACGGGCATCACGCTGGTGGAAGGCTATGGCCTGACCGAAGCGACCTGCCTTGTGTCCTGCAACCCGGTAGACGGCGAGAAGAAAATCGGCTCCATCGGGATCACGTTCCCCTACACGGACGTCAAGATCATCAAGGGCACGGACAACGGCCCCGTCGAGGCGGAGGTGGACGAGATCGGAGAGATCTGTATTTCGAACCCCGGTATCTACGCGGGCAACACCTATACCGAGGAAGCGAAGAACAAGGATCTCTACTACTTTGATAAATACCTGCGCACAGGCGATCTGGGCCGCGTCGACGCCGATGAATACCTGTGGATCACGGGGCGCGCCAAGGATTTGATCATCCGGGGTGGTCACAATATCGACCCCGCCGAGATCGAAGAGGCGCTGCTGGGTCACGAGGCCGTTGCCTTTGCGGGTGCCATCGGCCAGCCAGATGCCCACGCGGGCGAGGTGCCATGCGCCTTTGTCGAACTGGTCGGCGGTGCCTCCGTGACCGAGGAAGAACTGCTGAACTTCTGCAAGGAAAAAGTGCAGGAGCGTGCAGCACAGCCCAAGCATATGACGATCATGGACGAACTGCCCAAAACGGCGGTGGGCAAGATCTTTAAGCCCGACCTGCGCAAAATGGCAATCACCCGCATCTTCAACGAAACGCTGGAAGCAGCGGACAAGAGGGCGCGCGTCACATCCGTGATTGATGATAAAAAGCGGGGGCTGGTCGCAAAGGTCACGATGAACGGAGATACCGAGGCTGAGATTGGCAAGCATCTGGACGTGTTCACCTTCGGTTGGGAGGCTGCGTGACGCCACCTGACTATGGCGTCTTGCTGGATGATGAAATCCGGGCTTACATCCGACGCTCGGAAGAATTTTATCCGCCAGACGCGGTGGGTCTTACAATTCAAGAGCAGCGCACTGTCTATGATCGGATGTGTGCTGCGTTCGATCAGGGCTATCCCGATGGTGTGAAAACAGGGGACGACGCCTTTGGCGGCGTCCCCTGTCGTCGTTACGAGGTCGGTGCTTCGGACGTGACAGTGATCTACTACCACGGGGGCGGCTTCGTGGTCGGCGGATTGGAGAGTCACGACGATGTCTGCGCCGAGATAAGTGCGTTGACCGGCTACCGCGTGATTTCCGTCGACTACGCCCTGGCCCCCGAGGTGACTTTCCCCGGATGCTTCAACGACGCATGGGCCGCGTTCGCTGCGATCTCGCAATCCCGCACAGGGCCGATTGTTCTGGCGGGGGACAGTGCGGGCGGCAACCTTGCCGCAGCCGTTGCGCATCAGGCGCGCGGGCGCGTCGACGGGCGCATCGTGGGGCAGGTACTGATCTATCCGGGGTTGGGCGGCGATCGGGAGCAGGGCAGTTATGTCCTGCACGCCAACGCGCCCCAACTTACTGTTTCAGATATGGAGTTTTACCAGAATATTCGGGCCGGCGGTGCTGCGCCCCGCAACGATCCGCGCTTTGCCCCGTTGCAAGACAGCGATTTTTCCGGCCTGCCGCCCAGCGTGATCCTGACGGCTGAATGTGATCCGCTATCGAGCGACGGCGAAACCTATCGCGATGCGATCCGTGCCGCAGGCGGGCAGGCGCTGTGGGTCGAGGGCAAGGGGCTGGTGCATGGCTGCTTGCGCGCGCGGGTGATGTCCGCGCGCGCAGGTGTGTTCTTTGGTCAGGTGGTGCAGGCGATCAGGTCATTGGGAGCAGGCGACTGGCCTGCTGATCTGACCTAGCTTAGAAACGAAGCCGCCTTCATCGTGTCTGCGACCGGCGCGCCAAGCCGCGACAGGATCGTCGGCGCAAGCTGAAGTTGGTCGATCACCGTATCGTCTGACGGGCCCTCGGCGGCCCCGAAGTAATAGAGCGCCGTTTCCTGTTGTAGCGCGCCGCGCCCGCCATGGTGGCCGCGTTCGTCCTGCCCATGGTCCGCCGTCACGATCACTTCGTACCCCATGGCACGCCATTTCGGGATAAAGGGGGCCAGCATCTCGTCCATCACGGCGCAGGCGTGGTCTATCTCCTGGCAGTCGTGGAAAAAGCGGTGGCCCATGCTGTCGAGCGTGCAGGTATGCAACATCCCGTAGTTCAGCCCGAACCGTCCGCACAGATTGGTCAGCGTCGCGAAAAGATCGACATCCGACGGTGTCATCTGGTTGATCAGGCCATAGCCGGTCATCGTGTGAAACCGCCCGTGGTTGATGGTGTCGCTGTCCGGTTCGTCATATTCCACATCGCGCACCAGATCGAACGGGTGACGGTTGAAAAACTCGGACCAGAAGGAATGGGCAACAGCGCCCGTGACGCCGCCTGCCGCACGGGTCTGCGCAAAGACATCCCTATGCTTCAACCGGAAGACGTTGCCATTGCCGGTGCAACCATGTTCTGCGGGTGCCACGCCGGTATGGATCGAGGCATAGCAGGACGCTGAGATCGACGGCAGCACGGCGCGCTGCGTCCAGACGCGGGCATCCCCGCTGTCGACCCAGCCTTCAAGATTGCCGAACAGACGCCGGAAGTTGCGATAAGGCACGCCATCCAGAATGATGAGCAGCAGTTTCTTGTCCATGATATGTCTCTCGATTTGCGAAGGCTCCGGAAAATTTGAAATTTTCCGATCCGGATTTTCTCAAAAAACCCGCCTGTCTCAGTTGCCGCCGCTTTGCATCCTGCGGTTTTCGATGGTTTCTTCCAGCCAGCCGATCTTCATCTCGGGCACGGAACTGAGCAGCAGATCTGTGTAGGCATCAAAGGGCGGCGACAACACCTCGCTTTTGGGGCCATAGCGTACGACCTCGCCCTGATACATGACCGCGATACTGTCTGCGATGGCGCGTACGGTGGCCAGGTCATGGGTGATGAACAGATAGGCCACATCTTCGATCTTTTGCAGGTTCAGCAAGAGCTTGAGGATCCCGTCGGCGACCAGCGGATCCAGTGCCGACGTCACCTCGTCGCAGATGATCAGCTTGGGCTTGGCGGCAAGGGCGCGCGCGATGCACACGCGCTGCTTCTGCCCGCCCGACAGTTCCGCCGGATAGCGGTCCTGAAACCCGCTGCCAAGTTCGATCTCGTCCAGCAGCTCTTGAATACGGCGCTGTTTCTCCTTGCCCTTGAGGCCAAAGTAAAACTCGAGCGGACGCCCGATGATGGTGCCGACCGTCTGGCGCGGGTTCATCGCAGTGTCGGCCATCTGGTAGATCATCTGCATTTCGCGCAGGTCGTCAATCGGCCGCGATTTCAGCGCCGGATCCAGCACGCGCCCGTCAAAGGTGATCGTGCCGTCACCGGGGGGCAACAGGCCGGTGATAACACGCGCCAGCGTCGACTTTCCAGACCCGGATTCCCCCACGACGGCCAGCGTCTGACCGGGGTGGATGTCCACGTTGATCTTCTTGAGGACGTCGAATGTGGTGCCGCTATAGCGTGCGGTCACGTTTTCGACGCGCAGAACCGGCGTTTCGGTCGGTTGCTTTTCTTCGTGCCGGATTGACCGGACGGACACCAGCGCTTTGGTATAGTCTTCCTGCGGGTTGTTGATGATCTGATCGACCGTGCCGTATTCGACCATGTCGCCTTGTTGCAGAACCATGATGTGATCGCTGACCTGCGCCACGACGGCCAGATCATGCGTAATATAGAGCGCTGCAACACCGGTGGCGGCAATCGCCTCCTTGAT
>JAGXHB010000129.1 GCA_024636425.1 Roseobacter sp. | reverse complement strand
GTGTTACACGGAGAGACTGTCTCAGGCGTCCATGAGGCTCTTGACCTTGACCGGTTCGCGTCCCCCTGGCTCAAGCCGATGCTGGCGTTTCGTGTGCCGCGACGGTCGGGGTGGTCTTTCGACTAAACCTCGATCTCGGCGGGGCGTAGTGGTTTTTCATGCGGATTCAGTCGAGCCACTGCCAAGTTCAGGAAGGCGGCAACCGTCACCCAGGCAAGATAGGGAACAAACGCGGCCCCGGCCCAGAAGTCGAGCTGAAAATGGGTCACTGTCGCGCCCAGCACGGATACCCACAGACACGCCATCACAGGCAGCGATCCTTTCAGACGCCGCAGCCCGAAAAAGATCGGCGTCCAAAGCGCGTTGAACGCAATCTGCGCCGCCCAGAAGCCCATTGCATAGTGGTTACCGTCAAGCGGGGCGACACGCGCGCCCGCAAAGGCGATCAGCACATAGATGCTGGTCCACATAACGGGGAACATCCAGTTCGGCGGTGTCCAGCTAGGCTTTTCCAGCCGCTCGTACCACTTCCCCGTGGGGAACATGGCACCGGTCGCACCGGCACCAAAGCAGGCGAACAAAAATATCGCGAATAACACATAATCCATAGTGGTCCGGTCCTTGCCCGTTCAGGACGCAGCGCTGGACCCGTTCCGACGCGCGAACATCTCTCGAGCTTTGAGATCTGCCAGCGTCTGCAATACTGATCCGGTGCGCCCTTCGCCCCGTTGAACACCCCCTCGCGAGGATTCAGAAGCAGCATGAACCAAAAACGCGACCTCTTCCAGAGGCGGGGCAAAAACAGTTGCTGATTGCGGCATGAAGACTGAGGCTGCGCTCAGACCAACCGATTTACCCATCCAGCCGAGCTTTTGCACCTTAGACGTGCGCGCGCGCATCGTGACCGAATCGAACGCGTTCTGGCGCAAGCTTTGTCCGATCCCGGCATAGATGAACCGCGCCGCGTAAATTCCGGTGCGGGCACGCAAGGGCAAGCTGGCAACACCTGATTCTGACCGGACATACAGCCGCCGTGCCGCCGAAAGCATCTTTGCTACCATCTGCCGTATCTCTGGCGTCGCTTCCGGGCTTTCCAGCAGATCGTCTTGGGTCAGGCCGGCGTCTTCCAGCCAATCCAGCGGCAGATAGATCCGCCCCATCCGGGCGTCTTCACCGACATCGCGGGCGATATTCGTAAGCTGCATCGCAACGCCCAGATCGCAAGCACGGGCCAGCGCATGTTTGTCACGCACTCCCATCAGCACACACATCATGGCACCCACTGCAGCCGCGACGCGGGCGGAATAATCGCATACGCCCGACAGCGTCTGGTACTGTCGTTCCTGCGCATCCCAAGCGAGACCTTCCAGCAAAGCTTCGGGCAGGGCGCGCGGCATATCGAACTGTTCCACGATGGCGGCAAAAGCGCGATCTTCGGGCGCGTTGCGCGGATGCCCGGCATAGACACGCTCCAGCCGGTCGCCCAAAGACAGAACAGCAGCCGTCTTATCGCCGCCTTCGTCAACTTCGTCATCCGCCAGACGGCAGAACGCGTAAAGCGCGAGCGCCGGATCACGCACCGCCCCCGGCAACAGCTTTGACGCCGAATGGAACGAGAGCGACCCGGTCCGGATCACCTCGCGGCAATGGGCCAAATCGGCGGGATCAATCAAGGATGTCATTCTGCAGCCACCTTCAGATCAGCGCGCACCGCAACCGGATGGGGTGCCTTGGGGATCAGCCCGACAGCAACCTCTGCGCTGCCAACGACACCGGGAACACCAGCACCGGGATGGGTGCCAGCGCCGACCAGATACAGGCCACGCACTTCTTCGCTGATATTATGCGGGCGGAACCACGCACTTTGCAGTATGCGCGGTTCGATGGAAAACCCACAGCCGTGAGGTGACAGATACCTGTCGCGAAAGGTCTCGGGCGTGAAAACCGTCTCGGTGCTTATGTGGTCGCGGAAACCGGGGATAAGCTTTTCAACCTCGGCGGCGACCTTGGCGCGGTAAACCGGTTCTTCGGTCTGCCAGTCAACCGCGTGCTTCCACCCCAGATGCGGTACCGGTGACAGCACATAGAACGTATCATCGCCATCGGGGGCAACGCCGGGGTCGGTCACCGATGGCCGGTGAACATAAAGGCTCATGTCATCGGCAAGTTTGCCTTTGATGAAGATGTCTTGCAGCAACGCGCCATAGCGCGGACCACTGACAATCGTATGATGCCCGACGTCTGCCCATTTACCCTTGGTACCCTTGGTCCCGAAATACCAGACATAGAGGCTCATCGACCAGCGGCGGCTTTTCAGCTTTGCAGGGGTCCACCGCCGCTTGGGCTGATTGCGCAACAAGCGGTCGTAGGTATGCCCGGCATCCGCATTGCTGATGACCAGCGGGCACTCCATCTGCGAGCCGTCCATCAGGCGCACGCCTGTGACAGCGCCCCGCGCGGCCGTTATCTCGTCAACCTCGACACCATGCCTGATCTCACCGCCTTGGGAACGGATCACATCGGCCATGGCATCAGCAATCGCCTGCACCCCGCCCATGGCATAATGAACGCCGAACTCTTTCTCCAGATAGCCGACCAGCGCGTAGATCGAGGTCACGTTGTTCGGATCGCCGCCGATGAACAGCGGATGGAACGACAGCGCCATGCGCAAACGCTCGTCCTTGACGCAGGATTTCGCGAAGGCATGAATGGGCCGGTCCGCGCGCAGCCGGGCAAACTGCGGCAGCACCTTCACCGTCTCCCACAGCCGGTGCATCGGGGTTGTCATCAACCCTTCATAACCAACCTTGAACCGCGCCTTGCTGCCGCGCAGGAACTTCTCATACCCTTTCACATCGCCGGGATTGATTTTACCAACCTCAGCCTTCATCTGGTCTGTGTCACCGTTCACACGGAACCGAGTGCCATCCTGAAACCGGATTTCATAGAACGGATCTACGGGGCGCAGATCAACATCCTTGCGAAAGTCACGCCCGCACGCCTCCCATAGCGCTTCATACAACTGCGGCACGGTAATGATCGTCGGGCCCAGATCAAAGCGGTGACCGTCTTGGGAAATCGAACTGCCCCGCCCCCCTACCCGGTCCAGCCGGTCCAGCACCGTCACGGCATAGCCCTTGGCCCCAAGCCGCATCGCACTTGCCAAGCCACCCAGCCCGGCCCCGATCACGATGGCGCGGGACGTTTGCGAAGAAGTCGGGGGCGAGGTGTGTGTCATCATTATTCAAGACTACATGTGTCAACTTAAGTTGACAATCAGGCAAAGCTGTTCATGATGGATTTAATGACGCAATGGCCCCGATTGCCCTGTTTTTATAGGAAAACCACCAATAACGCACCTGTCTGAAATTTCTGCGAACCCCGAAAGATCCCCGCGTGAACCAAGTCGTCACCCTTAGTTTTTACCGCTTTGACGGGTTCCGGGCGCGCGCCTGGGCCTTTGCCATGATGGGGTTGGCCCGTCCGGCGATGGCGCGGGTCAAGGGCATCGGATTCTGGAAACTTTGCGGGTCGGGCAGCGGCGTGGGCTTTACGCCCATTCCCAACCTTGGTGTCTATGCGGTGTTGGCAACATGGCCTGATGCCGAAACCGCAAGCCGGCAGACCGAAACGGCGGCCCCCTTCAGGCGCTATCAGGCCCGCGCCGCAGAAAGCTGGACAGTCCTGCTTTCTCCAACCTCCGTCAAAGGGGCGTGGTCCGGCAAAACCCCCTTTAAAGAGACTGCTACAAGATCAAACGGCGCACTCGCCGCGCTGACCCGAGCAACCATCCGGCCAAGCATCCTTGCCCGGTTCTGGAAGCGCGTGCCGAACATATCGGGTGTGATCGGTCGCGATGAAAACGTGCTGTTCAAGATCGGCGTGGGCGAAATCCCGTGGCTGCATCAGGTTACGTTTTCAATCTGGCCCGATGCGCAGACGATGGCGGGGTTCGCCCGCACCGGCCACCATGCAGAAGCGATTCGCGCCGTGCGTGCAGAAAACTGGTTCAGCGAAGAGCTTTATGCCCGCTTTGCCGTCCTCTCAGATCGGGGCACTTGGAACGGTGTCTCGCCCCTTACCCGACAGGAGCTGACATGAAGCAGCCTTTCCCCTTTTCCGCAATCGTCGGTCAGGACGACATGAAACTGGCGATGATTCTGACTGCCGTTGACCCCTCCATCGGGGGCGTTTTGGTGTTCGGGGATCGTGGCACCGGCAAATCAACCGCTGTTCGTGCGCTGGCCGCTTTGTTGCCACCGATAACTGCTGTCAAAGGATGCCCCGTCAACGCGGCAAGGCCTGCGGATTGTCCCGAATGGGCCGGTTTAGAGAGTGATGAACTGCATGATATTCCCACCCCGGTCATCGACCTGCCCCTTGGTGCAAGCGAAGACCGCGTGACCGGCGCGCTGGACATCGAGAAGGCATTGGTCAGCGGGGAAAAGGCGTTTCAGCCCGGCCTTCTGGCGCGCGCCAACCGGGGGTATCTTTACATCGACGAGGTGAACCTGCTCGAGGATCATATTGTCGATCTGCTGCTGGACGTCGCCCAATCCGGCGAGAATGTTGTCGAACGCGAGGGGCTCTCGATCCGCCATCCTGCGCGCTTCGTGCTCGTGGGTTCCGGCAACCCCGAGGAAGGCGAGCTGCGCCCGCAACTGCTGGATCGCTTCGGTATTTCGGTCGATGTTTCATCGCCGGACACGGTTGATGAACGGGTCGAAGTATTGAAACGCCGTGATGCATTCGACAACGATAATGCCGCGTTCATGGTACGGTGGCGCGCAGAAGACGGCATGATCCGCGACCAGATCCTCAAGGCGCGTAAAACACTTAGGGAACTGACGACGGGCGATGCGATTCTGCGCGATGTGGCCGAGCTTTGCATCGCGCTTGGTTCTGACGGGTTGCGGGGGGAACTGGCGTTGCTGAAAGCGGCCCGAGCCTATGCCGCGTATCGCGATGATACGGCTCTGACGCGGACACATATCCGCAAGGTCGCACCTTTGGCGCTGCGACACCGTCTGCGCCGCGACCCGCTGGACGATGCCGGAACGGGCGTCCGGGTGGAGCGGATCGTGGAAAACATTCTCGCATGACGAAAGATGCCGCCACCCCCGTCTGGGCACATGCCCGGCTGGCGTTGCGGATGATCGCCGCAGACCCAAAGGGCTTGGGTGGAATCTTGCTGCGGTCCCGCGCCGGGCCCGTGCGCGATGCCTTTCTGTCACTGCTGCCTCCGGCAACCCGACGGTTGCATCCCGCGATCGAGGATGATCAGCTTTTCGGCGGGATAGACTTTGACGCGACGCTGGCAAGTGGCACGTTGGTCCGTTCACGCGGGCTGGCTGCCGATGAAGGACTGCTTATCCTTGGGATGGCTGAACGCGCGACACCCGCATTGGCCGCTCGTCTGGCCCGCTTGCTTGATACCGCCGACGCCACTGCCATCGTCGCGCTTGATGAAGGCATTGATGACGAGGCTCCACCGCCAACGCTGAGCGACAGGCTTGCGTTTCATATTGACCTGAACGATCTGCCTTACCGAGGTTTGGCCCAATTAGAGCCTGTTCCTGCGACAAGAGTAGCACCTGCCCGTCTTGGCCCTGAAGACATCGAACAAATTGCCCATATTGCCGAGGCGTTCGGCGTAACCTCCGTGCGTGCCGGTTGCTTTGCCATGCGCGCTGCCCAGATCAACGCCGCACTTTCAGGCCGTGACCGCGTCGACAGCACCGATATCGAGATCGCGGTAGCCCTGGTCCTGATCCCACGCGCAACGCGGATTCCCCAAACCGAGGAGGAGGATCAGACCGAACCTGATACACCCCCGCCCGACACTGGCGATGACGACGCCGATCAGGGTAATTCCGATCAGAACGACCGCCTGCCTGACGACATGCTGATAGAGGCGGCAAAGGCCCTGTTGCCGCCTGACTTTCTGGACAAGCTTGCAGCGCGGCACCAGCGCAGCGGTGCTGGCAACGGGTCCGGTGCGACAAAATCAGGCAACCGGCGGGGCCGCCCCTTGCCATCGCGGGCCGGTCGGCTCGGGGGGCAAGCCCGGCTTGATCTGATCGCAACCTTACGCGCCGCCGCCCCTTGGCAGCGCATCAGGCGGCAATCGCGTCCGGATCGCGCAGGTGTGATCATTCATCCCAATGACATTCACCTGCGGCGCTATGACGAGAAATCCGACAGGCTGCTTGTTTTTGTCGTCGATGCTTCGGGCTCCGCCGCGCTGACCCGTCTGGCCGAGGCGAAGGGCGCTGTGGAATTGATGCTCGCCGCGGCCTACGCGCGACGCGATCATGTGGCGCTTGTGGCGTTTCGGGGTGAGACCGCAGAAGTGCTTTTGCCGCCGACACGGTCCCTTGCCCGCACCAAACGCGAATTGGCAGGTCTGCCTGGAGGTGGTGCCACGCCCTTGGCCCTTGGGTTGAAAGAGGCTTTGTCCCTGGCGGACATGGCAAAGAAAAAAGGGATGCTGCCCACCATTGCCCTACTGACCGATGGCCGGGCAAATATCGCGCTTGATGGCACGCCGGGGCGTGACCAGGCGGGTGCCGACGCGACCAGAATGGCGCAGCAACTGCGGGTCTCCGGAGCGGACGCCATTGTGATCGACATGGGGCGGCGGCCGGAGAACCAGCTTTGTGAACTGGCAAAAGTGATGGGCGGAACCTATCTTGCTTTGCCAATGGCAAGCGCAAAAACCATATCAACTGCCGTCACCACCGCATTGGACATCTGATGCGCTGGCCCGAGAATGCAAAAGGGTGGCCCATGGCCGACCACTCGCGCTTTGTGCTGCACAGGCCCCATCGCTGGCATGTGCAAGAAGCAGGCAAGGGCAAAACCTTGCTGCTGTTGCACGGTGCCGGGGGCGCTACGCAAAGCTGGCGCGGCC
>JAGXHB010000015.1 GCA_024636425.1 Roseobacter sp. | reverse complement strand
TTCGTGATTGCGTTCGATGGTGGACAGATCGTAGAGATAATTCACCATCACCCCCCAGGACGACGCTTTGCCCCGCGGGCTGCTGTCGGCGTTGGGGTTGATTTGTTCCAGCCGCGCGCCGTTGCCAAGATGGAACCGGGCAACTGGATCGACAGCGCCGCCTCGGGGGGGGCGGGCATTCAGCATATAATGTGCCGTCAGTTCGGCCAGCGCCGCATCGGTGGTCTGGCCGTTCTCGGCGTCGGTGACCGTGGTGGCAAGCTTGGCGGGCAAGGCGTCAGCCTTTGCTTCGGCGAGCGCCCATTTTCGCAACCCCGGAACCGGCGACAGTGTCACGAAGGTCGTGAGGTTGGGAAAATCGCGGCGCAGTTCTTCGACAACCTGCTTGATCAGGAAGTTGCCGAATGAAATCCCACGCAGTCCGCCCTGACAGTTGGAGATCGAGTAAAAGACCGCCGTTTGCGCATCCTGCGGCTTCAGCATGTCCCGCTTGGGTGCCAGAATGTTGCCGATACTGTCAGGGATATCAGAGGTCAGCGCCACCTCGACAAAGATCAGCGGATCGTCATCAAGGGCCGGGTGAAAGAACGCATAAAGCCGCCGGTCAGGCGCGGCAACGCGGCGGCGCAGATCGTTCCAATCCTGAATTTCGTGCACGGCCTCGTACTGGATGATCTTCTCCAGGACATTCGCCGGCGTGGCCCAGGTGATGCTGCGCAAGGCGAGAAAGCCGCGATTGAACCACGAGCTGAACAGATGACGGAAATCGTCATCAAGCGGTGCCAATGACGCATCCTCCTTGAGAAAACCCAACAGTTCCTGCCGCATCGCCACAAGCTGCGGCGTGCCGCCCGGTGCACGGTTCAAGCGGCGGATCAATTCCTGAGACCGCGGCTCGGACGCTGCATGAAGGCTGCGCAGAGACGTGTCTGGGTCGGCATAGGCGGCTTCGACCTTGGCCTGATCGACGCCAAAACGGTCGCGCAAGGTTACGAAAAAGGCGCGCTTTTCCTCGGTCTGCAAGGTTGCGTAACGATCAAACACTGCACGGGCCTGCGCGAGGCCCGTCGCTTCGCCCTTACCGGTCAGGAGGGCCTCGCACATGTCGGTAATGTTGCCTTGGGGTGCGGATTTCAACAAACCGCGTCCGGCGTCGGCAACACGGCTTACGATGTCATTAAACAAGGAACTTGCGCGATTTACTGCATTATCCATCTCAGAACTCCGGTCCCATGATAAAGTCTGGCAGCCATGTCACGATCCCGGGAAAGGCTGACAGGATCACGATGGCCAGCACCATACATCCGACGAAAGGCAGCGATCCCATCAGGATCTTGCGCAGCGAAATATCGGGCGCGATGCCGTTGATCACATAGAGATTGAGCCCGACAGGGGGCGTAATCAACCCGATTTCCATGTTGATCGTCACGATGACCGCAAACCAGTAGGGATCGAAACCGGCTGCCGTAATAATCGGCAACAGGATCGGGGCCGACATCAGGATCACGGCCACCGGCGGCAGGAAAAAGCCCGCGACCAACAGGAACACGTTGATGATCCCCATCAAGACCCAGCGGTTCACATCGAGATCAGCGATCCACGCGGCTACTGACTGTGTCACGAAAAGTGACGACAGCATGAACGAAAACACCCCGGCGGCACCGATGATGAACAGGATCATCACGGATTCACGCGTTGAATCACGCAAGACGGCCCACAGCGCAATCGGCTGGTACATCCGGTACACGACGACCGCGACGATAATGCACAAAAGCGCGCCGACAGCAGCGGTTTCCGATGGGGTGGCGACCCCTCCGTAAAGCGCATACAGCACGCCGATGATGATGACGATGAAGGGGATCACGCGGGGCAGGATCTCGAACCGCTCTTTCCAGCTGTAGGTGATGCCGGACAGGGCAACGCCCGCCGCACCGCGCCGCCATGTGTCGTAGATCGCCCAAGCGATGAAGAGCGACACCAGCAAAAGCCCCGGCAAGACGCCCGCGAGAAACAGCCGCCCGATACTGGTTTCAGTGGCGATGCCATAGACAATCATGGTGACCGATGGCGGGATCAGGATGCCCAACGTGCCACCTGCGGCGATTGAACCGGCCGCGACCTCGTCCGGATAGCCGCGTTTGCGCATCTCGGGGATGCCCATCTTGCCGATGGCGGCACAGGTGGCGGGCGAAGACCCGGACATGGCGGCAAAAAGCGCGCAGGCTCCAAGGTTGGACACGACCAGCCCGCCGGGTACTTTGGTCAGCCAGCGTTCAAGCGCTTCGTAAAGATCGGGGCCAGCGCGGGTCGATGAAATGGCCGACCCCATGATGATGAACATCGGGATCGACAGCAGCGCAAAGGAATTCAGGTCGCCATAGAACAGCTCGGGCAGGGCCTGAAGGCTGCGGGCACCGTCAAAGATCAGCAGAAATCCGGTTGCGACGATCAGCAGGCCAGCACCCACCGGGACGCCGGAAAACAACACGAGAATGGTGAAAAAGGCGACCAGACCGCCCAAGGAAAGCGGATCCATCAGCGGCCCCTTGTCATTGTTACGGGTGACGCGTCGGTCATCCCTTTTTCATCCAGTGGTGCGCCCGTCAGGTTCATCCACAAATCGCCCACCAATTGCAGGAAAAACAGGAAAAAGCCTACCGGGATTGCCAGATAGGGTATCCAGAGCGGCACAGCGAGCACCGTCTCGGACTTCCAGTTCCGTGCCCACGCCAGATGCCACATCTCGTAGCCGTACCAGACCATCACCGCGATCATCACACCCGTTATCACCAGCGTGATTGCTGACAGCATCCGCCGCATGCGCAGGGGCAACAGCGTCTGCATCAGATCCACGCCGACGTGGCCGCGCAGTTTCTGCACATAGGGCAGGCCGATGAGGGTCGCGCCGATCATCAGATAGATGACGACTTCGGTCTGCCAGATGGTCGACTTGTTCAGGACAGCGCGGATGAAAATCATCTGGCAGGTGATCAGGACCGCCGCGAGGATCATGAACGAGGCGATGACACCGCAAATGGAAGATATATGTCCGATCAGCCGAACGAGGGCGGGCATGGGTCTTGAAGGGGGCGTAGCAAATTTATCGCTCACTGGGGCAATCTCCGGTCAGCTAGGGCGGGGGGATGGGAGGGTAGGTGAAGAGCGGGGCAGCAAATAACGCTGCCACCCCGCCAAGGTGCTGTGTCAGTCGACAGCGAGCGCCAGATCAAGCAGTTTCTGGCCGTCTGGCAATTCATCGACAAAGGCAACATAGGACGTTGTCTTGGCCAGTTCGCGCCATGCGTTGAAATCTTCCTCGGACATCTCGGCGATTTCGACGCCAGCATCCGAGAAGGTTTTGGCCGCGACGGAATCGCCCATCTTGGCCTGCTCGAGATAGAAGGCTTCGGCTTTCTGACCGGCTTCCTTCAGCGCGGTTTGCTGCTCTTCGGACAAACCGTCAAAAGTGGTCTTGTTCATCAGCAATGGCTGATACATGAACCAAAGCGCGTAGTCGCCCGCAGGGGTATAGCATGTCAGCTGCTCGTACAGACGGTAGCTGACAAAGCTTTCGGAGGACGTGTTGGCCGCGTCCAGAACGCCGGTTTGCAGGGCCGGGTAAATCTCGGACGAGGCCATGGATGCGATCGAGGCACCGGCACCTGCCAGCATCTGTTCAAACGCCTTGCCTGCCGCGCGGATGCTGACGCCTTGCACATCGTCTGGCCCCGTGATGCAGCCCTTGTTCGAGCCGAAGCCGCCGGCAAGATAGCCGTGGACCAGCGTGATCACGTCATCGCCTTCCATGATCGACTGGATTTCCTCCATGAAGGGGGAGTGGGACAGGCGGTCGCCGTGATCGTGGTTCTTCACCAGACCGGGCATCAGCGTGAGGTTATAGGCAGGCTGCTGGCCGCCCGCATAGCTGAGCGGCAAGACGGTCATGTCCAGCTGACCCCGCGACAGGGGTGTGTATTGTTCGCGCGCTTTGAACAGCGTCTGGTTCGGGAAAATCTGGATCTCAAGGTCGACACCGGCGGCGGCAACGTCATCCGCTACCATCTGTGCGACCTGATGGCGCACATCGCCTTCGGACCATTGATGGCTCAGTTTCAGGGTTTCAGCAAAACCGGCGCTGCCCAACAGGCACAGGGTCGCCGCAGCGACACTGGATTTCAAAGTTGTCATGTTTTGTTCCTCCACGAACGTTTGACGCGTCCGATTCTCCTCCCGGCACGTCTTGGTGAAAACCGTAGCCTTAGAGGTATTCAAGTGCAACAATCTTGTATACAAGAGGGAAATCAGGCTCAGAGCCCCTTTGTTTTAACGTCCGAGCGATTACATTTTGCCCATGACCGATACCAAATCCACGTTACACGATGCCCTTGAAGACCGAATATTGACCGGTCGCCTTGAACCCGGCACCCGTCTGGACGAGGTCAAGTTGGCCGAAGAATTCGGCGTTTCGCGTACGCCCGTGCGGCAGGCGATCTTTCAGCTTGCCGCCACAGGGTTGCTCAAGCAGTACCCGCGCCGTGGTGCGTTTGTGGCGCAGGTCGGGCCGCAACAATTAAGCGAGATGTTTCAGGTCATGGCGCAGCTTGAGGCGCTTTGTGCGTCCAATGCGGCGCGGCGCGCCACAGCCGAGGATCTTGATGCGCTCGGTGCAGTGCACGCCACATGTGTGGCCGCCGCGCAAAGCGGGGACAGCGACCAGTATTATTATGAGAACGAAGCATTTCACGCGCTGATCCGCACCATCAGCGGCAACCAGTTTCTACAGGAAGAAATCGATCGCCTGCAAAAGCGCCTCAAGGCGTACCGGCGGCTGCAACTGCGCGCGCGTGACCGCATGAAAAGGTCTTTGGCCGAACACGAGACGATCGTGGCAGCGATCAAGGCGGGCGACGAAGCGGCGGCAAGCACCGCAATGCGCGATCACATCACCATTCAGGGTGACCGCTTTGCCGATTTGCTGGCATCGCTCGCGAGGGATCGGTTCGCGGCGGCAGAGTAGGAAGCGCGGGCAGCTAAAACCTAGTTGCTTCGGAAAATCCGCGACTCGCCGATCATCTGTTCCAGCGCCGCGATCCGTTCAGCACTTTGGCTGGAGCTGCGTGATTGCACTTCGGCCACGAGCGCCTCGATCAGGAAGTTGATCGCCAATGTGGAATCCCAGCTCGAGGGCACCTCGATCATCGCCCGAAAGCAGAAACGGGCGTGCTTTTCGATGGGCGACCCCCAGGCGTCGGTAAAGAGCACAATGCTTGCCCCCTGCTTGACCGCAAGATTGGCAAGTTTTTCCAGCTCCTTCTCGTAGCGGCGGATGTCGAAGACAACCAGCACGGCGCGGTCATCCATATCGAGCAGCGATTGCGGCCAGACACTTGGCGAAGAATCCAGCAGCGTTACACGAGGCCGGATAATCTGTAGGTGATTGAAGAAGTAATGCGCGTTCGACCGGGTGATCCGGCCGCCCAGCAGATACAAGCGATGCGACGGGTCCGACAGCAGCTTGGCGGCTTCGTCGAACTCGGCAAGGTCGAGCCTTTCCAGCGTGCGGTTGATATTGCCCGAAACCGCTTCGATGAAGCGCGAGACGATGTGATCGCGGCTTTCAGCAGGGCTTTGCGCCTCGAGCTTGGCCAGCGGTTGTTTGATGCGGGCACCGATCTCGTCGCGGATCGCGTCCTGCATGTCGGAAAACCCGTCAAAGCCCAGCTTGCGGGCAAGCCTGATGATCGTGGGTGTCGACACCTCGGCGCAGTCGGCCAGACGTGTGATGGATTGCAGGCCTGTCAGAAGTGAATCGTCCAGAAGAACCGACGCCAGCTTGCGCTCGGCTGCCGTCAGATCGGACTGCTTTTCCTTGAGCAGATCCCGGACCAGTGCTTTTTTCCGCAAGTTTGTTCCTTTCAGTACAAAGCTGAAGGCAGTGAAGCAAAGGTTACAGGAATATTCTTGACACGCCAGAGTTTTCTGTCGTGATTGGCGTCAGGATCGGGGAAGGCTTGTCATGCAAAACAGCGACTGGACAGCGGCAAAGGTTGTAAACGCCCATGGCAAAGGGCCTTGGTTGCTGGTTTGCGAACATGCCTCCGATGCGATCCCGGCCGAGCTGAACGATCTGGGCCTGTCAGAGACGGCGCGCAGATCGCATGCCGCATGGGACATCGGCGCGATGGACGTGGCAACCGAACTTTCGCGCCTGTTGGATGCCCCTTTGGTGGCGGGAGCGATTTCGCGGCTGGTGTATGATTGCAACCGCCCGCTTGAGGCGCAGGATAGCATTCCTGCACGAAGCGAGATTTACGACATTGCAGGGAACGCCGATCTTGACCAAGCCCAGAAGCAAGACCGCTTCGACCGCGTTCATCAGCCTTTTCACGCAGCCGTCAGCGCACAGCGGCACATGTCAGACCCTGAACTGCTGGTCACGATCCACAGTTTTACGCCTGTCTACAATGGGCAAAGCCGCACGGTCGAGCTTGGGTTTCTGTATCATAGCGATGCGTCCGCAGCCGAGAGATTGCACGCCCATGAAAAGAAATCGGGCCGCTATCAAGCTGCTTTGAATGAACCTTATGCCGCTTCAGACGGCGTGACCTACAGCCTTGAAAAACACGGCGAGGCGCTGGGCCTGCCTGCGGTGATGATCGAGATCCGAAATGACCTGATCGCTACGCCGACATCGGCGCGTGCGATGGCCGCGCATCTGGCAACAGGCCTGCGCGCGTCACGGGCCGCCGCAGAGCAAGAGGCCGCCGAATGAACGCGATGCGCCGCTATATCAAGCTCGTGGATGGCTTTAACTACGGGCTTGGCCGGATCATGATGTACGGGATTTTCGTGCTGATGGGTATCCTGCTTTGGTCGTCCTACAACAAGACATTCGGCTCGCCCCAGATCTGGACGCTGGAAATGGCGCAGTTTGTCATGGTCGGCTACTATATCCTTGGCGGGCCCTACGCCTTGCAGATGGGGGCCAATGTGCGGATGGATCTGTTCTATGCCGAACTGAACCCGCGCAAAAAGGCGTGGACGGACGCGATCACCGTGTTTTTCCTGCTGTTCTATCTGGGCATTCTGCTGTGGGGGGGCATCGAATCCACGATGTATTCCTTCCAATACGGCTGGGAGCGCAGCCCGACCGCCTGGCGGCCCTATATGTGGCCGGTCAAGATTGTCATGTGCGTCGGCATTGCGCTGATGCTGCTGCAAGCTGTCTCTGAATTGTTCAAGGACATCCTTTTCCTCACCTCAGGCGAGGAGACCCGAGATGCCCTATGAATTGATCGCGATACTGATGTTCTCGACCATGATGCTGATGCTGCTGACCGGGCAACGCGTTTTCGGGGCAATCGGCTTTGTTGCGCTGGTGGCGGCATTGCTGCTGTGGGGAGACCGCGGCGGCTATGACATCGGGTTTTCCGCTGCCATCAAACTTATGCGCTGGTACCCGCTGCTGACCCTGCCGATGTTCATTTTCATGGGCTATGTGCTGTCGGAAAGCAAGATTGCCGATGATCTCTACAAGATGTTCCACGTCTGGATGGGGGGCCTGCGCGGCGGGCTGGCGATTGGCACGATCGGCCTGATGGTGCTGATTTCAGCGATGAACGGGCTGTCGGTCGCAGGCATGGCCATCGGTGCCACGATCGCGCTGCCCGAGCTTTTGAAGCGGAATTACGACAAGCTGATGGTGACGGGGGTCATTCAGGCGGGGTCCAGCCTCGGGATCCTTGTGCCGCCTTCGGTCGTGTTGGTGCTCTATGCGATGATCGCGCGGCAGCCGGTGGGGCAGCTGTGGCTGGCCGGTGCCATTCCGGGGCTGATGATGGCGGCGATGTTCATCATCTACATCGCGATCCGCTGTCGCATCAATCCGGCCCTCGGTCCCGCGTTGTCACCCGAGGAACGCGATGTCGGCTGGCCTGAAAAACTGCGGTTGCTCCAAGCCGGGTTGCTGCCCGTCGGCATCTTTGCGGTGATGATGGTGCCCTTCGTCAACGGGTGGACGTCGCTGGTCGAAAGTTCGGCCATCGGGGCCATTGCGGCCTTCCTTGCGGCGGTTCTGAAGGGGCGCATGACCCGCACCGTGTTCGAGAATTCGGTGCGCAATACGCTTGCCATCACCTGCATGTTCATGTGGATCATCCTTGCCGCATTGGCCTTTGGTGCGGTCTTCGACGGTTTGGGCGCGGTCAAGGCCATCGAAGACCTGTTTACCGAACAATGGGGGCTGAATCCTTGGGTAATCCTGATCCTGATGCAGCTTTCGTTTCTGGTCATGGGCACGTTTCTGGATGACACTGCGATGCTGGTCATCGTCGCCCCGCTTTATGTGCCGCTGGTCGGCGCACTTGGGTTCGATCTGGTCTGGTACGGTGTGCTTTACACGATCACCTGCCAGATTGCCTATATGACGCCGCCCTTCGGCTATAACCTGTTTTTGATGCGCGCCATGGCGCCGCCCGAAATCACCATTCGCGACATCTATCGGTCGATCATCCCGTTCGTGGGGGTGATGGTGCTGGCCCTCGCTGTCGTGATGATCTTCCCGCAGATTGCACTGTGGCTGCCCAATTACGTTTACGGAAAATAACCCCAAGTGGCCGGAGACAACCGGCCCGATCATCTGAAACCCGACAAGGAGAGATACCAATGACAACCAGACGCAAGTTTCTTAAGGGGGCCGCCGTTGCCGGTCCTGCGGCGCTCGCGACGCCCTCGATCCTGCATGCGCAGGAACCGATCCGCTGGCGCTTTCAGACCTATGCAGGCTCGGCCTTGGGCGAAGAGGTGACAAAGCCCGCCATCGACGCGATCAACGCGGCGGCACAGGGCGAGCTTGAGATCGAGCTTTTCTACGCCGATCAGATCGTGCCCACAGGCGAGCTTTTTCAGGCGTTGCAGCGCGGTACGATTGACGGCGTGCATTCCGATGACGATTCCATGGCATCGCCAACGCCGGTGCGGTCCTTTGGCGGATACTTTCCGCTGGCGACCAAGCACAGCCTTGATGTGCCCGTGCTCTTCAACCAGTACGGTCTGGCCGACATCTGGCGCGAGGAATATGCCAAGGTCGGTGTGCATTGGCTGTCTGCGGCGGGGCAGGATCCGTGCAACTTCAACACGGTCAATCCGATCCGGTCACTGTCCGATATGGACGGGCTCAAGCTTTATACCTTCCCCACGGCGGGGCGCTTCCTGTCGCAATTCGGTGTCGTGCCGGTCAACATCCCCTACGAGGATGCCGAAGTCGCCGTTCAGACCGGCGAGCTGGATGGCATGGCGTGGTCGGGCATCACTGAAGACTACACCGTTGGCTGGGCCGATGTGACCAACTATTTCTGCACCAACAACATCTCGGGGGCGTGGATCGGATCGTTCTTCGTCAACGCTGAACGCTGGGCGGATCTGCCCGACCACCTGAAACAGATCGTGTCCTCAGCGATCGACGCCAGCCACACGTATCGCAACCAGTGGTACTGGGGCGGCGAAGCGCGGCTGCGTGCTTCCGGCGAAAAGCTGGAGCTGACGTCGATCCCGCAGGAAGAATGGAAAACGGTCGAAGAGGCTGCCGTCACCTTCTGGGACGAGATGGCCGAGGAAGGCGAGACTGCGGCAAAGATCGTGCAGATCTTCCGCGACTATAACGATGTCATCTCGAAAGCCGGACCACCCTATACCTTCGGTTGAGCCCCCGGTGCATCAACAGACCATGGGGCGGCGCTTTGGTGTCGCCCCTCACACATGACATAAGGACGCTTGGATATGGGCACTCTTTCATTCGACACCCTCAAGGAAATGGCCGCCACGGGCGAGATCGACACGGTGCTGGTCGCACTGGTCGACATGCAGGGCCGACTGATGGGAAAGCGTTTTCACGTCACCAATTTCATCGACCATTCGCATGAAGAAACGCATTGCTGCAACTATCTGCTGGCGACGGATCTGGTGATGTCCACCCCCGAAGGGTTTGCCGCGACCAGCTGGCAGACGGGTTATGGTGACTATGTCCTGCGGCCCGATTTGTCCACAATGCGGCGGGTGCCTTGGCTGGACAAGACGGTTCTGGTGCTCGGCGATGTGCTGGATCACCACACCCATGAACCCGTTCCCCATTCCCCCCGTGCCATGTTGAAAAAGCAGATCGCGCGGCTGGCCGATATGGGCTTTGACGCCATGATGGCAACCGAGCTTGAGTTTTTTCTGTTCGAGGGCGACTACCGGACGTTGCAAAAGGAACGCTATGCCAACCTTGTGCCGCTGAACGGCCATAACGAAGACTACTGCCTGTTCCAGACCTCCAAGGAAGAAGCATTCCTGCAACCCTTGCGCAATCATCTGGTGGCGGCCGGC
>JAGXHB010000128.1 GCA_024636425.1 Roseobacter sp. | reverse complement strand
CTGGCGCGATTCGTATCGTAGAAAAGGCAATGCCGACTGAGGGGAAAACAGATCCGCAGCACTGCCTGTGTAATCCGCAGGGGCCACGATGATGAAGGGATCACGGGCCAACGGAATTTCGATCAGCCCTTCTTTGGCATCCCCATTGGTCGCGGCAACCACGATGTGAAGTGTCTTTTCCTGAACGGCGCTGATCAGATCCTTGCTGCTGTCGGTGACCATGCGAAACCGGCAGCCAGTCATGCTGTCGGCCAGCATCGTCGCCAGTCGCGGCGTCAGATCATTGTCGAAATCGTCGATGATCCCAAGGCTGAGGTCGGTCAGGTCAGCAAGATCCATCACCGTCAGTTCGGTCTGTGCCAGCCGAAGCTGTGTCAAAGCGGCATTGCTGCGCCGCAAGAAGCTTTCGCCAGCAGGGGTAAGACGCATCGGCCGGCGGCCATGGTCGATAAGATCAGTGCCGATGGCGGCTTCCAGATTGCTCATCTGCTGGCTGACGGCAGGTTGGCTTAGCCCGGTCAGCGCGGCGGCCTGTGCCACGGACCCACAGCTTGCGAGGGCTTCGAAAACTTCGATTCCGCGTAGGGTGACACCCTTCTTGATCATCGATACAAACCCTTTATGACTTTCCGGTTTTGTGAAATGAATTCCTCTCCGGCGCAAGAAATAAGTGCTCACGCCCCTGGTAATTTCACAAAGTTGAAATACAGGGGCCAGTGCAGGACACCCTCTTGCAGCTGCCCGTCAACACGCGCACGATAGGGTCAGTCGCATAAGATGGAGAGCCTTGATGATCATCGCAACCGCCGCCTATCCCTTGGATGTTCTGACCAGTTGGGCGCATTACGAGGATAAGCTGTCAGGATGGGTTGCAACAGCAGCGGGCAATGGTGCGCAGTTGCTGGTGTTTCCCGAATACGGCGCGATGGAGCTTGCCACCCTGGCCGGGCTTGACGTTGCCGGCAACCTTGAGGCGTCGCTTTTCGCCGTGTCGGACCGTCTCGCCGATGCCGATGCTGTTCATCAGAAGCTTGCCGCGGAATACGGAGTTCACATCGTCGCCGCTTCGGGTCCGGCAGCGACGGATACGCGCCCGGTCAACCGGGCACGGTTGATCACGCCAGACGGCAAGATCGGCGTGCAGGACAAGCAGATCATGACGCGATTTGAGCGCGAGGTCTGGGACGTGGTGGGCGGCAACGCACTGCAGGTCTTTGAAACCGCGTTGGGCAAGATCGGGATCCTGATCTGCTATGATAGCGAATTCCCCCTTCTGGGGCGTGCGCTAAGCGAGTGCGACATCATTGCCGTGCCCAGTGTCACCGAAGCCTTGGCAGGCTATTGGCGGGTGCGCATCGGATCCATGGCGCGGGCGCTTGAGAATCAGTGCATCACCGCCATGTCGTCCTGCGTCGGGCCCGCCGACTGGTCCGATGCTTTGGGGACGTCCTATGGCGCAGGAGGGATTTTCTGCCCGCCGGACGTGGGGTTTCCCCCGACAGGCGTGCTTGCGGCTGCGGAAATCAACGTTCCCGGATGGACCTATGCCAAGATTGATCTGACGCAGGTGGGCCGGGTGCGCGCCGACGGGGTTGTGCTGAACCGCAATCACTGGGTCGACCAGACAGGGCGTGACGGAACAGCGATAAACGTGTCTTTGGTGTGAATAGCCCTTGAAAAAAGGGAAGATTGCGCCCATTTAAGCCTGCGCCCTGAAATTGCAGGGCAAAGTGTTCAAGGAGAGACCATGGCCAAGGAAGACACGCTCGAATTCCCCGGTATCGTCAAGGAACTCCTGCCGAATGCGACATTCCGGGTCGAGCTTGAAAACGGCCATGAGATTATCGCACATACGGCAGGCAAGATGCGCAAGAACCGCATCCGTGTTCTGGCTGGCGACAAAGTACAGGTGGAAATGACACCCTACGATCTGACCAAGGGCCGGATCAATTACCGCTTTAAATAACGCATTTTACCGGAGATTCTTTGATTTCCGGTTGGTGCTTCGGGTTCGCGTATGACCTTTATTCTCGGATCAGGCAGTCCGCGCCGCAAGGAATTGCTGGCGCAAATTGGCGTTGTGCCAGATGATATCCGCGCCCCCGATATTGACGAAACTCCTGCATCTGCCGAGCTGCCAAGGCCCTATTGCGCGCGCATGGCGCGCGAGAAGGTGAACGCGGTCCCTGCCGGTCCGGATGATATCGTGCTCTGCGCCGATACCACCGTTGCCGTGGGGCGGCGTATCCTTGGCAAGCCCGCCGATGTCGCAGAAGCCGCGCAGTTCCTGCGGCTGATGTCGGGGCGGCGCCACAAGGTGATAACGGCAGTTGCCGTCAGGCGCGGCGCAGCCCTTTGGCAACGTGACGTCGTGAGCACGGTTCGGATGAAGCGGCTGTCTGACGCCGAACTTGAGGCCTATCTCGCGACCGGCGACTGGCAAGGGAAAGCGGGCGGCTATGGTATTCAGGGGCCGGCGGGCGTGCTGATTCCGTGGATCAGCGGGTCGTTTACCGGCATCGTCGGCCTGCCATTGGCAGAAACCGCAAATCTGCTGCGCGCGGCAGGCTATATTTTCGAGGGAGAGACATCATGAAGGGTCGTACAATCGTGCTGGACCACTTGAGCGGCGTCGAAGCGGCGGCGCTGATGGTGGATGGCAAGCTGGACGATCTGTTGATCGACAGTGATGCACCCCGTCCCGGCACCATCTATCGCGCCATCGCGGATCGTCCGGTGAAAGGGCAGGGGGGCATGTTCCTCAAGACCCCCGACGGGTCAGCCTTCCTGCGCCAGATCAAAGGGTTGGCCCCCGGTCAGTCGCTGCTGGTTCAAGTGTCGGGCTTTGCCGAACCCGGCAAGGCCATTCCGGTCACGCAGAAGCTGCTGTTCAAAAGCCGCTATGCCATCGTCACGCCAGATGCGCCCGGCACCAATATCTCGCGGAGCATCCGCGACGAAGCTGAACGCGACCGCCTGCTGGAAATCGCCCACGAGGCGGCTCAGGGCGCTGCGCACGGGCTGATCCTGCGATCATCCTGCGCCGGTGCGGACGCCGATGACATTGCCGATGACATTGACGCGATGCTGACGCTGGCCGACAAGGTTCTTGGCGATGCCGCCACCGAAATGGAAGTGCTGTCCGAAGGGGATGGCCCGCATATTCTGGCTTGGCGTGACTGGGTGGCCCCCGCGGAGATCGCAACCGATGAGGGCAGCTTTGAGACGTACGGGGTGCTTGATGCACTGGATGCGCTGCGCCAGCCCCGTGTCGAGCTTGAGGGAGGTGCGTCGATGTTCGTCGAGCCGACCCGCGCGCTGGTTGCCGTGGATGTAAACACCGGGTCAGACGTGTCACTGGCTGCGGGGATCAAGGCGAACATGGCCTGCGCGCGCGCCTTGCCACGCGCCTTACGTCTGCGCGGGCTTGGCGGGCAGATCACTCTCGACCTTGCCCCTATGCCCAAAAAAGACCGCCGCCCTTTCGAGACGGCGCTGCGTCAGGCCTTCAAGGCAGATGACGTGGAGACGACCTTGATCGGCTGGACGCCTTTGGGGCATTATGAATTGCAGCGCAAACGCGCCCGTATCGCAACGTCCGAGGTTTTGAAGTGACCTGCCCGATCTGCAAAGACGAAACGACCGCCAAATACCGCCCCTTTTGTTCGCGGCGCTGCGCGGACATTGATCTGGCGAAATGGTTCAACGGCACCTACGCCGCGCCCAGCCGGGATCCCGAAGACATAGACGCCGCGATCGAGGCGACCGAAGCCGCCTTGAACACGCCACCCAAACCGCACTGAAGCGCAATTGAAAAAGCTTTGCAAATCCGGTCAAAAGGCACTGGACACCCTCGCCGCAACACCCTAGAAACCGCTCACCCGACCCCTTAGGGGGTCTCCGGTGCCCGGGTAGCTCAGGGGTAGAGCAGTGGATTGAAAATCCTCGTGTCGGTGGTTCGATTCCGCCCCTGGGCACCATTTAACTCAAGTAAGCCGTTGATATTCCCCAGCTTTGTCTTTGGATGGAGCAAGCGTAGTACATGACGGAGTACCAGACAGCACCGCATACATTTGTCAAAGCGGGAATTTTCTACTTCAATCGCAAGGTGCCGAAAGACCTTCAGGCGCATTATTCGTCGCGCCGGGTCGCATTTTCTTTGAGGACACGCGCCAAATCTGTCGCAGCGTCAAGGGCGCAGCGGGCAGCACAGAAGCTCGACGAATACTGGTATCACTTGCGGGTCCAACAAAACGACCTGCCTGGGAAACATCTTTTGCGGGATCAGGGAAGGGGCGGTGAGTCACTGAAGCAGACCTCTGTTCAGCCTTAGAGTGACAAAGTTGAGCTGTCGGAAGCAGTCGCGATTTATCTGCGTTTGAAAGGGCAGGATCGGCCCGACACCTTCAAGCGGTCGGCAGAGCGGTCTTGTGGCTATCTTATCGACACTTGCGGGAACAAGGACATCACGGGTTATACACGAAAAGCTGCGGTTCGTCGCGGAGCACGCGCTGGAGAGGGCGATCAAGATGTGCGAGTGAGGAAACTGATTGCCGATTTCGTGACCGAGGAGATACCGGCTTCCTTTCGCAGTTGCGGAGAAGGGCCGCAGTCCGGCCTTCCGGCAGGTGGCGCGAGCGGCACTTACCAACCATTCAGAATCTCGCGCCACGCCGCAGCGCAGCTTCCTCGAACCGGCCCTTCGTAAAATAAGGATCATCTCGGCTGGCGCTTGACGGCAGCGGGGACAACACGGGGTTTCGCTATACTAAGGGCGAATGTCTGATGCATTGGATATATGCAGTGACCCGATCCTGCCTCGGGGACGCGTGATGTTTCACCCGTTCTGCGCCAGACCTTCCGCCACCTCGACGGTCACATGCTCCATCCCGGTCGTCTCGCGCACACGGGCCTTCACGGCGCGGCGCACGTCGTCTGCCACCGCGCCAGGTGCGAGCTCGACTTCCAGCGTGGCCATGGGACGCTCCTGCGTGATGGACCAGGCGTGGATGTGATGGGCGCGGGCCACGCCGGGCAGCGTGGCTTCCAGATCGGCTGCGACGGCGCGGGCGTCGAAGCCAGCGGGTGCGCCTTCGAGCAGGATGTGCCCGCT
>JAGXHB010000127.1 GCA_024636425.1 Roseobacter sp. | reverse complement strand
CCCGCGCGTTTCTGTGCGGTCGAGAACGCCGCATGATCCGTGGCCACCACCTGCAATGACCCCGCCTGCAATCCCGCCCAAAGGCTGTCCTGATGGTCCTTCGACCGGAACGGCGGGGACATCACCCGCCGCGCGGCATGGTCCCAATCGGTGTTGAAATATTCGCTCTCGTCAAGGGTCAGGAACTGGATCAACGGCTCGCCATACACCCGCATCCCCTTTTGCCGCGCACGCCGGATCGCTTCATGGCTCTGCTCGCAGGACACATGCACGATATAAAGCGGAACACCGGCGGCATCCGCAATCGTGATCGCCCGGTTCGCCGCTTCTCCCTCCACCTCCGGCGGTCGGGAATAGGCGTGACCTTCCGGCCCCGTGATGCCCTGATTGAAGTATTTTTCCTGCAAGGCCGCAACCAGATCGCCGTTCTCAGCATGCACCATGGGCAAGGCCCCCAATTCGGCACAGCGCTGGAAAGACGCGAACATCTCGTCATCCTCGACCATCAGCGCGCCCTTGTAGGCCATGAAATGCTTGAACGAATTCACACCCATCTCGACGGCGTCTTTCATCTCGTCAAAGACGTTCTCGTTCCAGCCGGTGATGGCCATGTGATAGCCCACGTCCGAACAGATCTGCGGGGCAGACTTACGGTGCCATTCGTTGATCGCGTTCTTGATCGACCCGTCCGCACCCGGCAGACAGAAATCCACGATCATCGTGGTGCCGCCCACGGCCGCAGCCCAGGTGCCGCTCTCGAATGTCTCCGCCGCCGTTGTCCCCATGAAGGGCATCTCAAGATGCGTATGCGGATCAATTCCGCCCGGGATGACATAGGCCCCTTCAGCGTCGATATACTCGTCCCCCTGCAAACCCTCTCCGATCTGCTTGATGATCTCGCCCTCGACCAGAACATCTGCTTTCCAGGTCCGGTCTGCGGTACACACCATTCCGCCTTTGATCACCTTGCTCATCTCGAAACTCCCCTTTTTCTTCATATTCCAAATGGTTCAAATCCCGGGGGTGTGGGGGCTGGCCCCCACTTTGTCTTTCAGCAGCCCTCAGACCGAGCCGAAACACCCCAGGGCCGGCCCGTGCACCCCGATATCCAAAGGCCCGAAATCGCTCTCCACACACAGCGAAAAATATCCCGCCCGCGGCATATAGACGACGCGATAGGTACCGTCGCCGCGCGACACGGACCAACAGGTCTGCGTGATCCCGCCGCTGAAATTCACCGTCACCTCGCGCGGCACCTTCAGCGCCCTGCGAAGATCTCTTGCAGTTGCCCGCGTGACCATGTCGTCACTGCGATCGGCCTCCGCAAGCTCGTCCTCGACAAGCCGCGATATCCGCGCAGCGATGGAAAGATCAGGGTCCAGCATCACGCGCTGCCCCAGAATTTTCCAAAAATTCCGGCCCGTTTTACTGGCAAGAAAACGACTGCACTCACCCGACGATCTCCGCGGTTTCCAACACGGCATGGAGCAAGACATCCGCACCGGCCTTGGCCCACTCCTTGGTGATTTCCTCGGCCTCGTTATGGCTCAGCCCGTCGACGCAAGGGCACATCACCATCGCGGAAGGGGCAACGCGGTTGATCCAGCAGGCATCATGCCCCGCCCCGGAAATCAGATCCATGTGAGAATAGCCCAGCCTTTCCGCCGCCGACCGGATCGCGCCGACGCAGCCTTCGTCAAAGGCAACCGGATCGAATCCGCCGACCTTCTCGAATTCAATCTCAAGCCCCATATCATCCGCAATCTTTTGTGCCTTCTCCCGCAGCTGTGCTTCCATATCCTCGATCACGCTCAAATCCGGCGAGCGGAAATCGACGGTGAACACGACCTTGCCGGGGATCACGTTGCGCGAATTCGGGAAGACATCGATATGGCCCGCAGCTCCGACCGCATGGGGTGCGTGCGACCAAGCGATCTGGTCCACCGCCTCGAGGATCCGCGCCATCCCAAGACCTGCATTCTTGCGCATCGGCATCGGCGTCGATCCGGTATGTGCATCATTTCCCGTCACTGTAACTTGGGTCCAGGACAGTCCCTGCCCGTGGGTGACCACGCCGATATCCTTGCCCTCTGCCTCAAGGATCGGCCCTTGTTCGATATGCAACTCGAAGAACGCATGCATCTTGCGCGCGCCCACGTCTTCCGCGCCTTGCCAGCCGATCCGCTTCAATTCGTCGCCAAATGTCTTTCCCTTGGCGTCGGTCTTGGCATAGGCCCAGTCCTGCGTGTGGACCCCCGCAAATACACCGGATGACAGCATAGCGGGCGCAAAGCGCGTACCTTCCTCATTGGTCCAGTTGGTTGCGACCACGGGATGCTTTGTCTTTATGTCCAGATCGTTCATCGTCCGCAAAATCTCGAGCGCGCCCAGAACACCCAGCACCCCGTCGTATTTGCCGCCTGTGGGCTGCGTATCCAGATGCGACCCGACATAGACGGGCAAGGCGTCAGGATCGGTTCCGTCGCGCTGCGCGAACATGTTGCCCATCTGGTCCAGTCCCATGGAGCACCCGGCCTCCTCGCACCATTTCTGGAACAGTGCGCGGCCTTCTGCGTCTTCATCGGTCAAGGTCTGGCGATTGTTTCCGCCTGCGACACCGGGCCCGATCTTGGCCATTTCCATCAGACTATCCCACAACCGGTCTGCGTTGATCTTCAGGTTTTCACCGGGCGCGGCCATAGTGGGTTCCTTTTTTCTGTCGTCCTGCGGATCGTATGAATTTTTACCATTTGGTAAATCCACGATTGCGATTAGGCTGGTCCCTGTCAAGAATTGGTTTGACCAGACTGCGACGCTGCCCCGCCCGGTGCCGCTTTTTCAGGCACATCAAAGGAGACGTGAATTTGCCCGACGGTACCCAGAAAAAACCCAGCCGGATCCAGAAGCGCAACCGCCGAAAAATCCTTGATGCGGCACTCGATGTGTTTTCACAAAACGGCTATCGCGGGGCCACGCTGGATCAGATCGCTGCCGAAGCGGGGCTGAGCAAGCCGAACATCCTCTACTATTTTCAGGGCAAGGAAGACATCCATGTCACGTTGCTCAGCCAGTTGATGGAGACATGGCTGGACCCGTTGGTCGAGCTTGACCCCGATGGGGATCCGCAAACCGAAATCCTGGATTATGTGCAACGCAAGCTGGACATGGCGCGGGATCTGCCGCGCGAGAGCAGGCTTTTTGCCGGCGAGATTCTACAAGGTGCCCCCCGCATGGCACCGAACCTCGAAACCGCGCTCAAACCGTTGTTTGATGAAAAATGCGCAGTTATTTCGAGTTGGATTGATGCAGGAAAAATCGCGCCGCTTGACCCGCAACATCTGATCTTTTCCATCTGGGCCGCGACCCAGCATTATGCGGATTTTGCAGCGCAGGTCTCTGTTCTTGTGGGAGCAGATACCGACTCCCATCATAGAGCGTCGGTCCATCTCAGCACCATGTTCGGCAAGATGCTGCGCCCTTAAGCTGCGGTTAACCAGCCTTGCAGAAAGCGGATGCCTTTGACTTCCGATTAACACAAGATGACCTTCAGAACCCCCCTGTGGTGGCGGGCATTCGTGGTTTGAGTTTTAGGAGCAAATAAATGATTCCAATATCATCCGTCAGCACCCTTCTCCCCCCGCAGTTTCCGATGACACCCAACGCCACAGCAACCGGCGTCACACCGCAGTCACCTCCGGTGGCTGCCGCAGCCGAGGCATCGTCGGGCGGTGACCGAGGGACATCAACCGACAGCGGTGCCCGGTCAGGCAACGGCGCGTTCGCCTATCAGGTGGTGGCTTCGAGAACGGCCAGGCCGGCCATGTCCGAGCCGATGACAGCATCGGTATTCGTCGCAATAAAAGCCGAAGATACCCGGCAGATCAGCGAAGACGCTGCCCGCCGATACGCGACCCACAAGATGCAGATCGCGTATGCTCAAGGGCCCGCTGGCATTCTGAAGCCAGCGGGCGTTGGACCAGAGAACGATTTCGCCCCGATCAAAGCCACAGGGCCGATGCCCTTGCCGACCGCCGACATCCTGATCAACTTCAAGACCGGGATGACACCCTGATTGAGGTTACTCTGCCGCTGCGGCTGCCGGGTTGTTGGGGTGTGTTGTCCAGTTGGCGTAATCCGCCTCTACAACCTTGCCGGTCCGCGGATCGGTGGTACCGGGTAACATCGCCTCCATGGTGATGCAGTCTTCGACGGGGCACACGTTGACGCAAAGGTTGCATGCGACACATTCTTCGTCGATCACGCTGAATGTGCGATCGTCGCTCATCGCGATGGCCTGATGCGAGGTGTCTTCACACGCGGCAAAACAGCGCCCGCAGGAAATGCACAGATCCTGATTGATTTTCGCCTTGGCGACATAGTTCAGGTTCAACTGGTTCCAGTCGGTCACATTGGGAACGGCCTTGCGCACAAGCTGATCGACCGAGGTCATGCCTTTCTCGTCCATATAATCCGACAGGCCGCTGATCATCTCCTGCACGATCTTGAAACCATAGGTCATCGCAGCCGTGCAAACCTGTACGTTGCCTGCTCCAAGCGCAAGAAACTCGGCCGCATCGCGCCACGTGGTCACGCCGCCGATGCCGCTGATGGGCATGTGCGCCAGCGAGGGATCGCGTGCGATTTCGGCAACCATGTTTAATGCGATGGGCTTGACCGCCGGTCCACAATAGCCGCCATGCGCACCCTTGCCGTCAATCGTAGGCTCGGGCGCGAATAGATCCAGATCAACCGAGGTGATGGAGTTGATCGTGTTGATCAGGCTGACAGCATCCGCGCCGCCCCGCATCGCGGCCTCGGCGGGTTTGCGAATGTCGGTGATGTTGGGCGTCAGCTTGACGATGCAGGGCATGCGCGTATGCGCCTTGACCCAACGGGTGACCATTTCGATATATTCAGGCACCTGCCCCACGGCGGCTCCCATGCCGCGCTCGGACATGCCATGCGGGCAGCCAAAGTTCAGCTCGACCCCGTCGGCACCGGTTTCTTCGACCAAGGGCAGGATGAACTTCCAAGGATCTTCCTCGCAAGGCACCATCAAAGATACGATCATGGCCCGGTCAGGATAGTCGCGCTTGACCGTCTTGATCTCTTGCAGGTTCACTTCAAGCGGGCGGTCGGTGATCAGTTCGATGTTGTTCAGCCCCAGCAGCCGCCGGTCCGCGCCGTAGATCGCACCATAGCGGGGGCCGTTCACGTTGACGACATGCGGGTCGATCCCAAGCGTCTTCCACACGACGCCCCCCCAGCCTGCATCAAACGCGCGGCGCACATTATATTCCTTGTCTGTGGGCGGGGCCGAGGCCAGCCAGAAAGGGTTCGGGCTTTTGATGCCCACGAATTCGCTTCTCAGATCAGCCATGTCATTTCTCCCGTAGGGTGGGTTTTACGCTCGCCTGCCATTTTGGGTGCTGTCGTCAGCCGGTCAGTGCCCCATTAAGGCCGTGTGAATATCCATCGCAGCATCGCGGCCTTCGGCAACGGCAGTGACCGTCAGATCATCGCCGCCGCTTGCACAATCACCGCCGGCCCAAACGCCCTCGACACTGGTGCGGCCTGCATTATCAACCCTGATCTTGCGCCCCTCCAGCGCGGGCAGCGCATCACCGACCAAGGTCTGGCCAATGGCCTTGAAAACCTGATCTGCCGCCAGACGCAGCATTTCGCCGGTGCCCTTCATGTCCGGGTCGACATACTCAAACTCGATCTCGCGCACGGCACCGTTGCCATGCACCGCGACGGGCACGGCGTGGTTAACGATACGCACACCTTTGCTGGCGGCCAGATCCTGCTCAAAGACGCTGGCGTTCATCCGGTCACGCCCCCGACGGTAGACCAAGGTTACATTCAGCGCGCCCAGCAACTTGGCCTGAACCGCCGCGTCGATCGCGGTCATGCCACCACCGATCACCACGACATCGCGCCCGATCGGTACCTGTGCCACATCGCTTGCCTGCCGCAGGTCGGCGATAAAATCGACGGCATCCAGCACGCCGGCCTTGTCTTCGCCAGCAGCCCCAAGTGCGTTCACACCGCCCAGACCCATCCCCAGAAAGATAGCGTCATACTCGGTCCGCAAGCCCTCAAGCGTGATGTCGCGGCCCAGTGCCGCATTGTTCTGCAACGTGATCCCCCCGATCTGCATCAGCCAGTCCACTTCGGCCTGCGCAAATCCGTTCGGGGTTTTGTAGGTCGCGATGCCATATTCGTTCAGCCCGCCCGGCTTGGGACGCGCATCATGCACGACCACATCATGACCCAGCATCGCCAGCCGGTGCGCACAGGCCAGACCCGCAGGACCGGCCCCCACAACCGCAATGCGCTTGCCGGTCGCTTCGGCGCGCGCAAACGGATGCTTGCCCTGCTGTTGCAGATGATCCGTCGCATAGCGTTGCAGTTCCCCGATCTTGACGGGCTTGCCTTCGGCGATCTCGCGCACGCAGGCCTCCTCGCAGAGCTGTTCAGTGGGACAGACGCGCGCGCACATGCCGCCCATGATATTCTGGCTCAGGATCGTTTTGGCCGCAGCATCGGGCGTGCCGGTCGCGATCTGGCGGATGAACAACGGGATGTCGATGTCGGTGGGACATGCAGTGATGCAGGGCGCGTCGTGGCAGAAATAACATCGGTCCGCCGCGACCAGCGCCGCATGGGTATCCAGCGGAGGATGAAGGTCAGAAAATTGCGCGGCGTAAGCGTCGGCCTCGAGCCTGCCTGCCGTGATT
>JAGXHB010000126.1 GCA_024636425.1 Roseobacter sp. | reverse complement strand
GAACATTGTCGAACTCGGCTTGGTCAAGGCGCTGACCGTAGACGAAGGTGCCGTGCGCTTTGTGCTTGAGGTGAACCCGACCCACGCTGATGCCTATGCCATACTGCGCGACGATGCCGATGCCGCCGTCAAGGCGCTGGACGGGGTCAAATCCGTCTCGGCTGTGCTGACGGCACATTCGGCCAAGGCACCGCCGCCCGATCTGAAAGCAGGCCGGAAATCAGAACCTTCAGGCCCCGCAAAGATACCCGGCGTTGACCGCATTCTGGCGATTGCGTCGGGCAAGGGCGGGGTTGGCAAATCGACGGTTGCGGCCAATCTTGCCTGCGCTTTGGCTGCCGAAGGGCGCCGTGTCGGGATGCTGGATGCAGATGTGTATGGCCCGTCGCAGCCACGTATGCTGGGTGTTTCCGGACGTCCCGCGTCCCCCGATGGCAAGACGATCCTGCCGATGCGAAACTTTGGCGTGACGATGATGTCGATCGGATTGATGACCAATGACGATCAGGCAGTTGTCTGGCGCGGTCCGATGCTGATGGGCGCGTTGCAGCAGATGATGATGCAGGTGCAATGGGGCGCGCTGGATGTGCTGATCGTCGATCTGCCCCCCGGCACCGGCGACGTCCAGATGACGCTGGCGCAAAAGGCGCAGGTGGACGGGGCCATTATTGTGTCTACACCGCAGGACGTCGCACTGATGGATGCCCGCAAGGGGATCGACATGTTCAACCAGCTCAAGACGCCGATCATTGGTATGATCGAAAACATGAGCACACATATCTGTTCGAACTGCGGTTACGAGGAACATGTTTTCGGGCATGGCGGCGTCGCGACCGAAGCGGCCAAGCTTGGCGTGCCGTTGCTGGCCGAAATCCCGCTGCATCTGGACATCCGGATCGCGGCCGATGGCGGGGCACCCATCGTGGTATCGAAGCCCGACAGCCCGCAGGCCGAGGCGTTCCGCAAGGTTGCCAAGGCGCTGATCGCGGGCGGACATGCATGAACGACGCGCCGGTCTTTCCGCCGCTGCTGTACGGGGTTCAAGCGTCGGACCCCTTTGCATTTGCCTGTGCGCAGGCGCGGCAGGGGTGTGATGCGGGGCTGATCGCCTATCATCCCGGTCCGACCGTGCTGCAAGCGGCCCTCGTCTTTGCCCCCGAAGTGCCCTTGGCGCAGGCCATGGCGATGTTGCCGTTGGCAGCGGTCGGCTTTCAGAACGCGCTTGGGGCGCTTGCCCCGCCCGAAGTTGGCGTGCATCTGGTGTGGAATGGTGATCTGCGCGTGAATGGTGCTCTTTGTGGCCGGTTGAACGCCGCGGCGTCCCACACCGCGCCCGACGCCGCGCCTGACTGGCTTGTGATCGGGCTGAGCGTGGATATCCTGCCGCAAAGCGATACGCCGGGCGATACCCCCGACCAGACGACGCTCTACGGTGAGGGGTGTTCGGAGGTGAATGCCGTCACCTTGCTCGAGGCTTGGGCCCGTCACACTTTGGTCGCCTTGAACCGTTGGGCGGACGACGGTACGGGGCCGCTGCACAAAGACTGGACTGGCCTCGCCTGGAACATCGGCGGCACCGTGACCCAAGGCGATCTGACCGGCACCTTTGTCGGCGTCGATGAAAACCTTGGCCTGCTGATCAAATCCTGCGATAGAACGCATCTTGTCCCCCTGACAGATCTGCTGGAGCCAACCCAATGAGCGACCTTTTCCTCGCCCGCGCGATCCATTTCGATGAAAGCGACCGCAACGTGTTTCACGTTCCTGCGCGGACCGGCGAATGGTGTGTCTCTGGCGGTTTCGAGTTTTCCAACTGGTCCGAGGGTGATCTGACCGGCAAGGCGCGGCAGGCGTTTGCCAATGGCTGGATGGGCGTCGAAACCTTTGGTCGTGTGACCTTTGTCGCGGTGACCAAGGCCGAGCCCTTCGAGGTTGAGGCGATCACATTGCAACTGATGCGGCATTTCGTCGAGATCTATGGCGCACCCTCATCCGAAGCGGCGCGTCCGGTGGCCGAAGAAGAGGTCGCGCAGATGATGGAGCTTTGCGCCGATCATGCGCCCAACACCTTGCTGACTGTGGCCCGCGAATTGTCGGATACCGGCGTGCGCGAAAGCTATCGGTTTATCGAAGCGCAGGATGCCGGGATTGACCAGTTTGCTGTTCATGGATCGCTGGATGACGAGGACCACAGCGGTCATTCTCACTGATCGCGAAAATGCGTGATATGCCAGCAAATTGCCGATGGTCCAGTTTTTGGATGACATTTGCGGCGGGTATTGCAAAATACGTTTAACGGTTGAACCGTCTGCCAGCCCTGCAATCCAACAGTCGACATGATGAGTTAAGCCAGTGTTACGTAACGAAAGTAGTTATCTTCAGCGGACCCTGTCACAGCTTTCAGCGAGCGAATCGCAGTTCAGGCTGATCGCGAGCGCGCTGCCGCAGCTGGTATTCCGAACCCATGCCGAAGGCACCGCCGAGTTTTTTAATGACGCGTGGTACGAGTTTACCGGCATGGTGCCCGGATCGGCGGATGAGAAAGGTTGGATCAACGCAATCCATCCGGAAGACCGTGATCGAATAGACAGCATCTGGAATGAAACCCTGCACAAGAAAGAAGCGAACGAAGTCGAATTCCGGCTTCAGCACTTTGCAGGCGGGCATCGTTGGGTGCTGACCCGCGCAACGCCTGTGACGAACGGCGACGGGACAGTCAATTTCTGGCTGGGCACCAGTACTGATATTCACACGATCAAGACCTTGGATGAACAGCGCCAGCTTGCGCTCGAGGAAATGAACCACAGGGTCAAGAACACCATGACGATGGTGCAGGCTGTCGTCTCGCAAACCTTGCGCAACGCAGAAACCCTGCAAGACGCGACTGCGGCCGTCGAAGGGCGAATTCTCGCGATGGCGGGCGCGCATGATAACTTCATCAAGTCCAAATGGGTTGTCGGGAATGTGGACGGTGTGGTTGCAGCCGCGCTGGCCCCGCATCGCCCCGGTACAGGACGCTTCGACATCAAGGGCCCGCCGCTTGAGATCGGCGCAAGTCAGGCGATGGCCCTGACGATGGCGCTGCATGAACTGGGGACCAATGCGACGAAATACGGCGCGCTTTCCAACACGGACGGCAGGGTTTCTGTCCGTTGGGACGTTCTGAACGACGGCAGCACCTTTGCTTTTCATTGGCTCGAAACGGGCGGCCCCAAGGTTACTGCACCGAATTCCCAAGGATTCGGCAGCAGGATGATCGAAAAGGCGCTGGCAGGGTACTTCAGCGGGACGGCCACGCTGGACTTTGCCCCAGACGGCCTGCGGTTCGAATTGCTGGCACCCGTCAAGGCGATGGTCAGCGGCGGCAGCTAAAACCGCTAACGGGCGGGCCCGGAATAGCAAAAGCCCCGGTCTTTCAACCGGGGCTTTTTCGTTAGGGGAAGGGAGAGAAGGTTTACTCCTCTGCGCCTTCTTCTTCCTTTTTGACTTCTTCGCCGGTTTCCTGATCGACAACCTTCATCGACAGGCGAACCTTGCCGCGATCATCAAAGCCCAGAAGCTTCACTTTAACTTCCTGACCTTCTTTCAGAACGTCCGAAGGGTGGTTCAGGCGGCGGTTTTCGATCTGCGATACGTGGACCAGACCGTCGCGCTTGCCAAAGAAGTTCACGAAAGCGCCGAAATCAACGATCTTGACGACGGTACCGGTGTAAACCGCACCTTCTTCAGGCTCGGCCACGATGGACCAGATCATGTCATAGGCTTTCTTGATCGCTTCGCCGTTCGGGCTTGCGATCTTGATGATACCTTCGTCGTTGATATCGACCTTGGCACCGGACACTTCGACGATCTCGCGGATGACCTTGCCGCCGGACCCGATGACTTCACGGATCTTGTCGGTCGGAATCTGCATGGTCTCGATCCGGGGTGCGTGAACAGAGAATTCACCCGCGCCGGACAGCGCCTTGTTCATCTCGCCCAGAATGTGGATACGGCCTTGCTTGGCCTGAGCCAGCGCCTTCTCCATGATCTCGGGCGTGATGCCTGCGATCTTGATGTCCATCTGAAGCGACGTGATACCGGCTTCGGTACCCGCAACCTTGAAATCCATGTCGCCAAGGTGGTCTTCGTCACCCAGGATGTCGGACAGGATCGCGTAGGAACCGTCGTCTTCCAGAATCAGACCCATCGCAACACCGGCAACAGGCGATTTCAGTGGAACGCCCGCGTCCATCATGGACAGCGACCCACCACAGACCGACGCCATCGAGCTGGAGCCGTTCGATTCAGTGATCTCGGACACGACGCGGATGGTGTAGGGGAAATCGGTCGAAGCTGGCAGAACCGCCTGCAACGCACGCCAAGCGAGCTTGCCGTGACCGATTTCACGACGGCCGGGGCCAGACACGCGACCAACTTCACCAACCGAATAGGGAGGGAAGTTGTAGTGCAGCAGGAAGTTGGATTTGAAGTTGCCGTGCAGCGCATCAATGAACTGCTCGTCGTCGCCGGTACCCAAAGTGGTCACAACCAAGCCTTGGGTTTCGCCGCGTGTGAACAGCGCCGACCCGTGGGTGCGTGGCAAAAGGCCGGTCTCGCAAACGATGTCGCGGATTTCGTCGGTCTTGCGGCCGTCGATCCGGTTGCCGGTCTTGACCACGTCACCGCGCAGGATGGACGCTTCGAGCTTTTTCAGCGCGGAACCAAGGTTCGCATCGTCCTTCTGCTCGTCTGTCAGCGCGGCCTTGATGTTTTCACGTGCCGCGGCAACAGCCGAGGTGCGCTCCTGCTTGTCGGCAATCGCGAAAGCAGCGCGCATTTCTTTTTCGCCTGCTTTCTTGACGGCGTCGGACAGATCCGAATAGTCAACAGGCTGGAAATCGAAGGGCTCTTTCGCGGTATCTTCGGCCAGATCAATAATCAGGTCGATGACGGGCTGAATTTGCTCATGCGCGAATTTGACCGCACCCAGCATTTCTTCTTCCGACAGCTCGTAGGCTTCGGATTCAACCATCATCACGGCTTCTTTGGTGCCGGCAACAACCAGATCAAGGCGTTGATCAGGGTTGAGACGCAGATCCTGCATGTCGTCGACTGTGGGGTTCAGCACATAGTTGCCCCCTTCAAAGCCAACGCGGCACGCGGCAATCGGGCCACGGAACGGCGCGCCGGAAATGGTCAGTGCAGCAGAGGCCGCGATCATTGCAACCATGTCGGGATCGTTCACCAGATCGTGGCTCAGAACGGTACACATCACCAGCACTTCGTTCTTGAAGCCGGGAACGAACAGCGGGCGGATCGGACGGTCGATCAGACGGGCTGTCAGTGTTTCTTTCTCGGTGGGGCGGGCCTCACGCTTGAAAAAGCCACCCGGCACTTTACCGGCGGCATAGTATTTCTCTTGGTAGTGAACGGTCAGCGGGAAAAAGTCCTGACCGGGCTTTTGCTGACGTGCAAAAGTGACGTTGGCCATGACGCTGGTTTCGCCCAGTGTCGCAATGACCGAACCGTCCGCCTGACGGGCCACTTTGCCGGTTTCCAGTGTCAGCGTTTCTTCGCCCCACTGCATGGATTTTGTTGTTACGTTAAACATCTACGTTTCCTGTTTTGGTCCGCGTTGGACCATTTGCGTAGGGGGCATATTCCCCCTGACTCCGGTATCTTCTTTGTCGGGCGCTGGAGTCCGGGCGCCGGCTTTCAGATTGTGAGGCCTTACATGACTTTGGCCGTGATGGGAAGAGAAGCGTTGTCGCGGGGGCTGGCCCGCAGCAAAGTGGGGTTAGAACCACGTACCGGTGCAGGGGGATTTGCGGAACATAAAAAAACCGCGTCCGGAAAGGGCGCGGTTTAATATGGGCTGAACATGTTGAACAGCGACGCTCGGGGTTTGCGCTTAGCGGCGCAGGCCCAGACGCTTGATCAGGTCCTGATAACGTGCGTCATCCTTACCCTTTACGTAGTCCAGAAGCTTCCGGCGTGTCGCAACCATTTTCAAAAGGCCACGGCGACCGTGGTTGTCTTTCTTGTGGGTCTTGAAATGCTCGGTCAGCGTTGCGATGCGCGAGGACAGAATGGCAACCTGAACTTCGGGCGAACCTGTGTCGCCTTCTTTGATTGCGAATTCTTTCATGACGCGTGCTTTTTCTTCCAGCGTGATCGACATCGGGGTCTCCTTTTCAAAAGGTTAAAATAATGGCGCAGGCCGGGATGTCGTCCAGCACAGGCCCGTGGAGTATCACCAATGACCGGAATCATCGACGATGGGCGCGTATAGGAAAGTTTGGCAGCTTTGGCAAAAGGTTTATTGTCGCTAGCACGGGGGCGATCAGGCACCAGCGGCTAGCCAAGCGCAAGACCCGCCGCAATAGCGGAGGTGAAGGGGACCAGAGCGATATCAGCGACGGTTAACGATGAAGCGCTTTTAACCGACGCAACCTGTACCCCGTCAAGCGATACGAAGGATTGGCCGGGGTCATCCGGATCGGGGTCCACTGTCACCTCGGGTTCTGACGCATCCTGACTGTCGTCCCAGACCAGAAGCAGGCTGTCGTCTTCGGCCTCGTAATCAAGAATGCTGGCAGCACGACCCTGTGCAATCCAGTCCCCCAGAATGATTGCGTCTGCACCTTCGCCGGCAGTGACGGTATCATCGTTCCCCGCAACGATTGTATCGTCCCCCCCGCCCCCATTGAGGAAATCACCTTCGTCGGTGTCGTCAAAGCCCGCGCTGTCCTGATTATTCTCGACACCGAGGACAAGGTCGTTGCCCCAGCCGCCAAACAGGCTGTCCGCGCCATGCCCCCCGACAAGGGTGTCGTTACCCAATCCGCCAAGCAGGGCATCGTCGCCATCGCCCCCGGAAAGTCCGTCCTCTCCGGCAGACCAGTTAAGTGAATCGCTTCCGGCCCCGCCGTACAGAGTATCGTTTTCGTTATGCCCTGTCAGAGTATCGTGCGAGGCATCGCCAAAAAGACCGTCCGCGCCATCATTGCCATGCAGATCATCGTTTCCGGCCCCGCCATGCAGCGTATCATTGCCGACGTTTCCAAAGGCAAGGTCATTGCCCCCGTTGCCATGGATCAGGTCGTCCCCACCGTAACCGTTGATCTGATCGCTACCATCCCCCCCCTCAAGCAGATCGGCATCACCGGTGCCAGAGATGGTTCGTCCGTCAATCTCGCCCGCGGGGGCAGGAAATTCATCATCGTCATCTGTGCCCACGTCGACAAAGGCAACTGCCCCGACTGCCATCAACCCCATCAAACCGGCAAGAAACAACATGACCGAATTCCATTTGCATCGACCTCTCAACTGCAGATCGCCCTGAAAACAGTGCCCACATTTCGGGGCTCTGGTCAAAAACATATGGGTAGTAAGGTTAATTGCCGGTTAAAGCGTCCACAATGTCGGGCTTTG
>JAGXHB010000125.1 GCA_024636425.1 Roseobacter sp. | reverse complement strand
TGCGACATCCTCCATCACCGTGTCGAACCAGACCAGCAGATCGCGGTCAAGCTTGCGGTCCTCGCTGTGGGCAAAGACATCGGCCCAGGTGCCGCGCAAGGGCCGCAACCTGGCCAGCACATGCAGGGCAGGACGGATCCACGGACCAAAACTGGTCTTGTTGGGGCGTCCCCGGCTGTCCTTGCCGGTGGGCAGTAACGGCGGGGCGAGGTGGTGGTGGATCTTGTAGTCGCCTTCGAAATGGCGCGCGATGTCCTTGGTAAACTGCGGATCGGTCTGCAGGCGGGCGACCTCGTATTCATCCTTGTAGGCCATCAGCCGGAACAGCGATGTCGCTGCCTCGCGCATCCAGTCTTCTGCCCTGTCCTCTGGCAGCGCCGCCCGCAGACGCGCCAGCCGGTCGGTGTAGCGCTGGGCATAGCCGGCGTTTTGATAGTCGCTAAGGTAGGCGGCGCGGTGCGTGATGATCTCGTCAGCGGTCTGGGGCGCGGGGGGTGTTTCGTCGGCAAGGGTCGAGGCCAGCGCGTCCGGTGTGGCGGCCAGCACTCGCCCCAGATCAAAGGCGAGCGCGTTTTTCTCGATGGCGACACCGTTCAGGACCATCGCCTGTTTCAAGGCCATGTCGCTGACCGGCACCATGCCCTGCTGCCACGCAGCACCCAACAGCATGATGTTGGCAAACACTGCGTCGCCCATCAGCCGCTCGGCCGCGGCATTGGCATCAAAGGCCAGCAGATTGTCCGCACCCACGGTTTGCGCAATCAGCGCTTCGCGATCGTCAATGCGCAGGTCGGCGTCGCGGTTCAGCACCAGATCACCCGTTGGCATGGGCGCGCGGTTCAGCACGACCTGTGTGCCCTGGCGGTAATGCAGCGACGCCTTGGGGGCAGAGCAGACAACCGCGTCACAGCCAATGACCGCGTCCGCATGGCCCGCTTCGATCCGGACCTGATGAATGTCACTTGGGCGCGCGGCCAGCCGGACATAGCCCAGCACCGTCCCGAATTTTTGCGCAAAGCCCGTGAAATCCAGCACGCTTGACCCTTTGCCCTCAAGATGGGCGGCCATCGTGACCAGCGCCCCCACCGTCACGACGCCCGTACCGCCCACACCGGCAACCAGAAGATCGAAAGGCTGGGTCAGATCGGGCAGGACGGGGTGCGGCAGATCGCGGCACAAGGCTGCGATGTCGATCCCGGCAGGGGATGACTTGCGGCGCGCACCGCCTTCGATGGTGACAAAGCTGGGGCAGAAGCCGTTCAGGCAGGTGAAATCCTTGTTGCAGGACGACAGGTTGATGCGCCGCTTGCGGCCCAAAGCTGTCTCGACTGGCTCAACGCTCAGACAGTTGGATTCGACGGAGCAATCGCCACAGCCTTCGCAGACCAATTCGTTGATATAGGCAAAGCGGGCAGGGTCCACCGCCTTGCCGCGCTTGCGGCGACGGCGCTTTTCCGTGGCGCAGGTCTGCTCGTAGATCAGGACGCTGACGCCCTTGATCTCGCGCAGTTCACGCTGGACACCATCAAGCGCGCTCCGGTCGTGTAACGTGATGCCCTTGGGGAGGTCGGCGGCATCGAAACGGTCGATCTGGTCGCTGACCAGCGCGATCCGGTCCACGCCTTCGGCGCGGCAGCTGTGTGCGATAGCCGCAACGCTGATCGGCCCGTCGACGGGTTGCCCGCCGGTCATGGCGACGGCATCGTTGTAAAGGATCTTGTAGGTGATGTTGGCGCGCGCCGCGACGGCCTGCCGGATCGCGAGAGACCCCGAATGATACCATGTCCCTTCGCCAAGGTTCTGGAACATGTGCTTGCCGCCGTTCCAGCGTTGCGCCACGGCAAGCGGCACCCCTTCGCCGCCCATCTGCGCATAGCCCAGCGTGTCGCGATTCATCCAGCCCGCCATCACGTGACAGCCGATCCCGCTGGCTGCCTGACTGCCTTCGGGCAATTTGGTCGAACTGTTATGCGGGCAGCCCGAACAGAAATAGGGCGTGCGGGTGGCCCCCGGTACCGACAGCACAGGGGCAGGGTTGGCCGTCAGCGCGCGCGCCTTGTCCGTCAGTACCTCATCAGGAAAGAACGCGGACAGACGTTCGGCCAGCACGGGCACCAGCATGAGGGGGCTCAACTCGCCTGTCCAGGGGATCAGCGGGTTGCCGGCACTGCGGTATTTCCCGACCATCTTGCGGGGCTTGGCACCGGGCCAGTCATAGAAATACTCCTTGAACTGGCTTTCGATGATGCCGCGCTTTTCTTCGATCACCAACACCTCCTGCTTGCCGGTGACAAAGGCCAACGCGTCGCGCCGCGCCAGCGGCCAGACCATGCCGACCTTGTAGATGTCGATGCCAAGCCTGCGGCAGGCCGCCGCGTCCAGCCCCAGCAGGCGCAGTGCTTCGAGCGTATCAAGATGGCCCTTGCCGGTGGTCACGATGCCAAAGCGGGCGTCGGGCAGATCGTAAAGCCTGCGGTCAATCGGGTTCGCTTCGACAAAGGCTTCAACGGCGCGCAGCTTGTGGCTGATGCGGGTCTCGATCTCGGGGCTGGGCAGGTCGGAGAGCCGCACATGGATGCCCCCCTGAGGGACGGTGAAATCGGGCTGCACAAAGGTGCGGTCGGGGGCCAGTTCGACGGATTGTCCCGCCTCGACGGTTTCGGAAATCGCCTTGAATCCTACCCAAGTACCGCTGAACCGCGACAAGGCGATCCCGTATTCCCCGTATTCAAGGTATTCGGCGATGGACGCCGGGTTCAGCACCGGCATGAACCAGGACATGAAAGCCACATCGGACTGGTGCGGCATGGAGGAGGAGACGCAGCCGTGATCGTCCCCCGCCACGACCAGCACGCCCCCCTTGGGCGCGCTGCCATAGGCGTTGCCGTGCCGCAGCGCGTCGCCCGACCGGTCCACCCCCGGCCCCTTGCCGTACCACATGGAAAACACGCCCTCGACCTTGCAGTCAGGGCTGAGCGTCGCTTGCTGTGCGCCCAGAACGGCGGTGGCTGCCAGATCCTCGTTCACGGCTGGCAGGAACTCGATCTGCGCTTCTGCCAGCCGCGATTTCAGACGCCACATCTCAAGATCGACACCGCCAAGAGGGGAGCCGCGATAGCCCGACACGAAACCTGCCGTGTTGCGCCCTGCCAGCCGGTCCCGCCGCGCCTGATCCAGCATGATGCGCGCCAGCGCCTGCGTGCCGGTCAGGAACACCCGCCCGTCGGTCCGGTCGTAGCGGTCATTCAACTGATAGGTCTCAAACTCGGTCTGGTGCTGCGTCATGGTTCCCCCCTTGGCGTGGCTTTACCGGACAGCCTAGCAAGGAGGTGGTGGAATATTTCGCCAATCCCATGGCTTTTGACGCTGCATATGAATAATATGCTCAGATAATCCCCTAAAAGTGAAAACTCATGCCAGAACCAGACATATCTTCGGACCCGATAACCACACGCATCCTGTCCGAGCTCCGGCAGGACAGCCGCATATCGAACGCCGTTTTGGCCGAGCGTGTCGGGCTCTCTGCATCCTCCTGCTGGCGCAGGGTGCGCGCGCTTGAGGAAACGGGGGCCATCCGCCGCTACACCGTCGATCTGAACGACGAGGCGCTGGGCCTGAGCTTCAGCGCCATCGTGCATGTGAACCTTGTGCGGCACGACAAGACGATGATGGCGGATTTCATCCGCATGACCCGCACCACAGATGCAGTACGCGCCTGCTATGCAACGACAGGGGCCGCAGACTATCACTTGCATGTCACCTGCCGCGATCATCACGCCTATAACAGGTTTCTGGATGACAAGCTGCTGTCGCTGCCCGCGGTGAAGGGCGCACAGACCTTTCTGATCCTCAAGACGATCAAAGCTTAGGGCGCAAACAGCCCTCACCACCCTGCGGCAATCCCCACCCTGTCAATCCGCAGGCGACATGCTAGGTCTGACGTCAGAAAAGAGACGCCGCGATGGTTCTGAAGATCGAAAATGTCGAAAAATCCTTTGCGGACAGCGAAGGGGTCGTGCCTGTGTTGCGGGGGGTCAGCCTTGCGCTTGAGGCGGGCGAAACGCTGGCGCTGCGGGGCGAATCCGGCAGTGGCAAAAGCACGCTTTTGCACATCGCCGCCGCGTTGGAGGAGGCTGACAGCGGACATGTCTGGGTGTCGGGTCGCGACTTGACCACGCTGGACGACCGCGCCCGCGCCGCCTTGCGCCGAAGCGAGATCTCGCTCGTCTTCCAGCAGTTCAACCTGATCCCGTCGTTGAATGTGGCGCAGAACATCGCGTTCCAGTCCGCGTTATCCGGTGATGTGGATCAGGCCCATATCGACCGCGTGGTAAGTGCGCTTGGCCTGACGTCCCAGCTTGGGAAATATCCCGAAGCGCTGTCGGGCGGGCAGCAGCAACGCGTCGCCATCGCCCGCGCCATTGCAGCCAGACCCAAGCTGATGCTGGCCGATGAACCAACCGGCAATCTGGATGAACAGACGGCGGAGGATGTGCTGAACCAGATGCTGGACCTTGTGGCCCAGACCGGCACGGCGCTGATGGTTGTGACCCATTCACCCGCCCTTGCGGCCCGCATGGACCGGCAGGTGTTGCTCAAAAACGGCCGGCTGGCATGATCCGCGCCTGCCTTGGGGCGCTGTTGTCGCATTGGCGGCGCAACCCGCTGCAGTTGTTCGCGTTTCTGGCCGGGCTGGCGCTGGCGACCGCCCTTTGGTCCGGTGTGCAGGCGATCAACGCCGAGGCGCGGGCCAGCTACGACGCGGCGGCGGCGACACTGGGCGAAGGGCAATATGATCTGCTGGTGCCCCGTCAGGGAGACAGTATTCCTGTGGATACCTATATCACGCTCAGGCAAGCAGGGTGGATCGTATCGCCGGTGGTGGATGGCCATCTGGGCGACGTGCGTGTGGTCGGCATTGATCCGGTCACTTCGGCCTCGGGGCTGGGCGGCGGGGGCAACGCGACGCAAGTGCCAATAACGCTGGAGAATGCCGGGACCGTACTGGCCAGCAACGATACGGCAGACACCCTTGGCGCAGCGGTGCAGGTCACCCTTGATGACAGCATCGCACCGGGGCTGGCGATCGGCGACATCGGCACCGTGCAGCGCTTGCTGGGGCGCGACGACCTGAGCCGGCTGGTGGTGCTGCCCGGGCAACCGTTGACGCAGCCGCCGCTGGCCACTGTCGCGCCGGACCTGCGCCTGCAGGCCGCGCGTGGCGGCAGTGACGTGGCGCAACTGACCGACAGCTTCCATCTCAACCTGACCGCTTTTGGCCTGCTGAGCTTTGCCGTGGGGTTGTTCATCGTGCACAGCACCATCGGTCTTGCCTTCGAGCAGCGGCGCGGCATGATCCGAACCTTGCGGTCGCTGGGGGTGCCGTTGCGCATGATCATCACGCTGATCACGATCGAGATGATGACTCTCGCGCTGGTCGGTGCGGCACTGGGGGTCGTGCTGGGCTATGTCATCGCGGCGCTACTGTTGCCCGATGTCGCCGCCACCTTGCGCGGGCTTTACGGGGCCGAGATTTCGGGCACGCTGCAGCTGCGCGCCACATGGTGGGGGTCGGGTTTGCTTCTGGCGGTTGTGGGGACTGCGGCGGCGTTGTCGGCGCGCATCTGGCAGATCGCGCGGATGCCACTGCTTGCCAGTGTCCGGCCACGGGCGTGGGTCACGGCAAGCGCGGCGCAATTCCGGCTGCAAACCATCGGGGCGCTGGTGTTGCTGGCCGCAGCCCTGCCGGTGGCGCTGCTGGGAAGCGGGCTGCTGGCGGGGTTTGCGCTTCTCGGCTGCATCCTGATCGGCGCGGCCTTTGCCTTGCCGGCCATTGCGGCAGGGCTGCTGAGCCTGATCGAGGCGCGGACGAAAAAGCCGGTCTGGCGCTGGTTCTGGGCCGACACGCGCCAGCAGCTTCCGGGACTAAGTCTTGCGCTGATGGCACTGCTGCTGGCGGTCTCGGCCAATATCGGCGTGTCCACGATGGTGTCGAGCTTCCGGCTGACCTTTGTCGCGTTTCTGGATCAACGGCTGGCACCGGAGCTGTTCTTGCAGACCGAAACTGCTGCGCAATCTGCCGACGTTGTGGCGTTTCTGGACATGCGCGGGATCGAGACGCTGCCGCTGATGCAAACCGATGCGACCGTTGCCGGCCTTCCGGTCGAGCTTTTCGGCGTGAAGGTCGGGCCGACCTATCGCACGTCGTGGATGTTTCTGGACCAAGCCCCGGCGGCGTGGGACAATGTGCAGTCCGGGACCGCCGCCATCGTCAATGAACAGTTGGCGCGGCGGGCGGGCCTGTGGGTTGGCGACACTGTCGAGGTCTCAGCGGGGCTTTCGCTGCCAATCGCGGGCGTGGTCGGAGATTACGGCAACCCCCAAGGGCAGGTCATCGTTTCGCAAGACGTCTTCGGAGCGCTTTACCCCGATATTTATCCATCGCAATTCGGGATCCGCACGCAGGATGCCGAACAGGTCCGGGCTGATATCGTGGCGCAGACCGGGATTGACGCGGGGGCCATCATCTCGCAAGAGGCGATCAAGGCCCTGTCGCTCGAGGTGTTCGAGAAGACCTTTGTCGTGACGTCTGCGCTGAATATTCTCACGCTCGGTGTGGCCGCTTTCGCCATATTGATGAGCCTGCTGACGCTTGCGGATCTGCGAATCCCGCAACTGGCTCCGGTCTGGGCACTGGGCCTGACGCGGCGCAGGCTGGGGTGGCTGGAACTGTTGCGCGCCGTGCTGCTGGCGGGGATCGTGTTTTTATGTGCAATCCCGCTGGGGCTGGCGCTGGCATGGGTCTTGTTGTCGGTCATCAACGTCGAGGCGTTTGGCTGGAAGCTGCCGATCTACCTGTTTCCGGCGGAATACGCGCTGTTGGGGCTTTATGCGCTTCTGGCCGCAGTGCTGGCCGCCCTATGGCCCGCGCTGCGCCTGATGCGCACGCCGCCGTCGCAACTGCTAAGGGTGTTTGCAAGTGAAAGTTAAGTTATTGATCTTCGTGCTGCTCTGGCCATTTTGCGCATTTGCGCAAGGGTTCTCGGGGCTGGGGACGGACCCGACAGGATTTGCCGTGCCCGCCCCGAACCCCGGTTTCAGCTTTCCTGCCGATCACGGGGCGCACCCTGACTACCGTATCGAATGGTGGTATCTGACCGCGAACCTGACCGGCCCGGACGGCACGGCCTACGGTCTGCAATGGACACTGTTCCGCTCGGCCCTCGCACCGGGAGAGGCGGAGGGCTGGCAATCCCCGCAAATCTGGTTTGCCCATGCCGCCGTGACAACGCCCGACCGGCATTTCGCGACAGAACGGTTTGCCCGTGGCGGGATCGGACAGGCGGGGGTGACGGCCAGCCCCTTTCGGGCATGGAT
>JAGXHB010000124.1 GCA_024636425.1 Roseobacter sp. | reverse complement strand
CGCGCGGCTGTTGAAGACCACGCGTGCGAAGGTGAAGGCTGAATTTGATGGCGATCCCAAGATCACCTACAACCTCGCCCCGCCCATGTTGTCGAAAACCGGTGCCGATGGCCGGCCGATGAAACGCGCCTTCGGGGAAAGTCTTGAGGGCCCCTTGCGGCTGCTGTCCCGGATGAAGTTCCTGCGGGGCACGCCGTTTGATCCTTTCGGGCGTACAGCCGAGCGGCGGATGGAGCGGTCGCTGATTGCCCAGTACGAAACCGACATGCGGGACGTCCTTCCTTTGCTGACCGATGCGACCCGCGATGCGATCGTGGCTCTGGCCGAATTGCCCTTGCAGATCAGAGGGTTCGGTCCGGTAAAACAGGCGAACGAGGCCAAGGCAGCAAAGCGTCGCGAAGAACTGCTGGCCGTGATCCGTGCGGGCGGGACGCAAACGGCCAAGGCGGCTGAATAACCTGTCTGTCACGCTCCTGTCATGAAACTGCCGTAGACCACGGTGTGAATGTGACAGGAGCCCGTGATGGCGCAGAGCAGACAGCTTTCGAGCGCAGACATCAGTTATGCCTACTCGGCCCGCACCAAACCGGGACGTGCCTTCATTCGCCTGATGGAAAACTCAACGGGTCGGCTGGGTCTGATCCGTCGTGCGTCGGGCTATGAAAAAGACATCGCGAACGGTGCCAGTTTTTTTGATGTCATGGCGCTGCGCTACGGTCTGACGCTGGATGTGGCAGGCGGCAGCCTGAGCAATATTCCGACAGAGGGGCCGGTGATTTTTCTGGCCAACCACCCTTACGGGATCCTCGACGGTCTGATGCTGGGTCATATGATGTCGCGCACGCGGGGTGACTTCAAGATCATGGCGCATTCCGTTTTCAATCGCGCACCGGACCTGAACCGTCATCTTCTGCCGATCAGCTTTGATGCGGACAAGGCGGCGCTTGCGCTGAACCTTCACACCCGCAAAACGGCTCTCGAATATCTGGGGCAGGGCGGTGCCGTGGGGATCTTTCCCGGCGGCACGGTGAGCACGAGTGCGCGTCCGTTCTCGAAGCCGATGGACCCGGGGTGGCGCAGCTTTACGGCGCGGATGATCGGCAAATCACAGGCCACGGTCGTGCCGATATATTTCGACGGCCACACCAGCCGCTTGTTCCAGATCGCAAGCCACTTGCACTACACTTTGCGCATGGGTCTGCTGATCAAGGAATTCCGCAAACGTGTGGATACGCCCGTGCGGGTGGTGATCGGTGATCCCATCGGCAGGGACGTGCTGGACCCGCTTGCGAAAGACGCAAAAGCGATGATGGATTTCCTGCGCAAAGCCACGTATGAGTTGTCACCAGACCCGCGTAGATCGTTCGATCTGGGGTTTGAATTTGAAGATCGGCATCGTGCCGACAGGTGACGGCAAGGTGACATGGCAGTTGGAATTTTCGATTCGGGTCTTGGCGGGCTGACCGTCTGGAATGCCGTTCAGGCACATCTGCCGGGGGTGGACTTCGTCTATCTCGCCGACAGCGCCAACGCGCCTTACGGTGTGCGCACCTCGGATGATATCTACAACCTGACCACAGCGGCAGTGCAGCGGCTCTTTGATGCGGGCTGTGATCTGGTCATTCTGGCGTGCAACACGGCGTCGGCTGCGGCCTTGCGGCGGATGCAGGAAAGCTGGGTGCCGCCGAACAAGCGCGTTCTGGGTGTGTTCGTGCCGCTGATCGAGGCGATGACCGAACGCCACTGGGGCGATAATTCGCCCCCCCGCGAGGTCGATCTGAAGCACGTGGCGCTTTTCGCGACGCCGGCCACCGTGGCCAGCCGTGCCTTCCAGCGCGAACTGGCGTTTCGTGCCATTGGCGTCGATGTGGAGGCGCAAGCCTGTGGCGGTGTCGTCGATGCGATCGAGGAAGGCGACTTCATCCTTGCCGAAGCGCTGGTGCGCAGCCATGTGGACGCGCTCAAACGCAAGATGCCGCATCCGCAGGCGGCGATCCTTGGCTGTACCCACTACCCCTTGATGCAAGAGGCGTTTCAGGACGCGCTTGGCGCGGAGGTCAAAGTGTTCAGTCAAGCCGATCTGGTCGCGCGCAGCCTTGGTGACTATCTGGTGCGCCATCCCAACATGATGGGCGCGGGCACGCCTGCGTTTCTGACGACGGGCGATCCTAAAAAGGTCAGCGCCCGCGCCACGCAATTCCTGCGACGACCCTTGTCGTTTCAGGCCGCCTGACCCTTCCTATGCACGTTTTCGAAAGATCCCCACATGACCTATAATATCGCCATCCTTGGTGCCTCGGGCTATACCGGGGCCGAGCTGATCAGGTTGATTGCAAACCATTCCTCCATGCAGATCAAAGCGTTGGGGGCGAATTCCAAGGCCGGTCAGACCATGGCCGAGGTGTTTCCGCATCTGCGCCATCTGGATTTGCCAGCCCTTGTGACGATCGATGAGATCGACTTTGCCGAGATTGACCTGTGCTTTTGCGCGCTGCCCCACAAGACCAGCCAGGAAGTGATCGCGGCCCTGCCGAAAGACCTCAAGATCGTCGATCTTTCCGCCGATTTCCGTCTGCGCGACCCCGAGGAATATACCAAGTGGTACGGCAACAAACACGCCGCGCTCGACCAGCAAAGCGAGGCTGTCTACGGGCTGACCGAGTTTTACCGTGAGGAGATCAAGGCTGCGCGTCTGGTGGCCGGCACAGGCTGCAACGCAGCGACCGGCCAGTTTGCGCTGCGTCCGTTGATCGAAAAGGGTGTGATTGATCTGGACGAGATCATCCTGGACCTCAAATGCGCCGTCTCGGGCGCGGGCCGCTCGTTGAAGGAAAACCTGCTGCACGCAGAGCTGTCAGAAGGATATCACGCCTATTCCGTCGGTGGCACGCATCGGCATTTGGGCGAATTCGATCAGGAGTTTTCCGCCATCGCCGGGCGCCCCGTGAAGGTGCAGTTCACACCGCATCTGATCCCCGCCAACCGCGGCATTCTGGCGACAGTCTACGTCAGGGGCGATGCGCAGGTGATCCACGAGACGTTGATGGCCGCCTACAAAGACGAGCCGTTCATCGAAGTGCTGCCCCTGGGAGAAGCCCCGAGCACGCGTCACATTCGCGGGTCGAACTTCTGCCATATCGGCGTGGTTGCCGACCGGATCGAGGGGCGGGCAATCGTGATTGCAGCACTCGACAATCTCACCAAAGGGTCAAGCGGGCAAGCGTTGCAAAATGCCAATCTGATGCTAAATATCAACGAGACCGAGGGGCTGATGATGGCCCCGCTATTCCCCTGAGGGTGCATGAGAAGCCTTAAAAAACAACGTCGGATCCAGATTATCAGTGTGGCTGTCGTGGCTTTGGTGCTGTCTACGGCATTGATCGGCTACGCCATGCGTGACGGGATCAACTTTTTCCGCGCCCCCAGTCAGGTAATGGCGTCGCCCCCCGGTCCGACCGAGGTGTTCCGCATCGGTGGTCTGGTGGAAGAAGGATCGCTGGTGCGTGGCGACGGCAGCACAATCCGTTTTTCCGTGACGGATGGTGGTGCAGCGGTTCCTGTCACTTTTTCCGGCGTGCTGCCTGACCTGTTTGAGGAAAAGCAGGGCATGGTGGGGACGGGCCGTTACATTGATGGTGTCTTTCAAGCGACTGAAATCCTTGCAAAACATGATGAGACATACATGCCCAAGGAAGTCGTGGACGCGCTGAAGGAACAGGGTGTCTATGTGGCACCCGAAGGGTGAAGCGTACGTTGGCGTGAGCCGGCGTTAACCATAATCCGGGCAGCTTTGGGGCGTTGAAACACGCGAAAGGCTGCGACCATGCTTACCGTTCAAGACATTGCGCAACAGATCGTCGCCCGCGAGGGCGGGTTTGTGAACGATCCCGATGATCCGGGCGGAGCGACCAATTTTGGCGTGACGATCCACACGCTGCGGCGGTTGGGCCTCGATCTGAACGGGGATGGGGCGGTTGGTGTCGCCGATGTGCGCCACCTGACACGCGCGCAAGCCGTCGACATTTTTGTGCAGCACTATTTTCACCAGCCCCGGATCGATGCATTGCCAGAGGCGCTGCACCCCAGCGTGTTCGACATGTATGTGAACGCAGGTAGCAACGCGGTGAAGATACTCCAGCGGCTTTTATGCGACATGGGCTATCCGGTGGTGGTGGACGGCGTGCTTGGCCCGCAAAGCGCGGCTGCGGCAGAGGCGGCCTTTGCCAAGGCACCACGGGAGATGGTCAACGCCTACGGGATCGCGCGGCGGAATTACTATTTCAATCTGGCGGACAGGCGGCCTGCCAGCCGGAAGTACGCGCGCACGCGTGCTGGTGGCAAGGGCGGGTGGATCAAGCGGGCAGAGGAATTCATCGCGCCAGCCTATCACCTGAGCACATCGGAATTCACACAAAGGACTGCATCATGGGACTGATCGACAGAATCATCGGGGCCGTTTTCGGGACTGGCACCAACATGGTGCGCGACACGGTCGAAGTGTTCCGGGAGAACGCGGAAAGCGGCGCACAGCGGTCTGCCGCAGCGCAGGATCAGGCGATGGCGCAGTTTGGCGCGGAGTTCGCGATTGAACGTAAAGGCTGGTTTGACCGCTTCATGGATGGCCTCAACCGGCTGCCGCGTCCGGCGCTGGCGCTAGGCACCTTGGGACTGTTCATCGCGGCGATGGTCGATCCGGTCTGGTTCGCGGCGCGGATGCAAGGCATCGCGCTGGTGCCAGAGCCGCTGTGGTGGCTGTTGGGCGTCATTGTATCGTTCTATTTCGGGGCGCGTCATCAGGTGAAAACGCAGGAGTTTCAACGCTCTATCGCGCGTACCATCCGCCAGGTGCCGCAGGTTGTCAGCAATATCCGCGCGCTTGAAACGCTGCGACATGATTCCGTTTCGGTGGCGGCGACAGGTGCAGATGCGCGCTTGTCCCTAAACGCTGTTGAAGCAGGCGAGAACCGCGCACTGGACGATTGGCGCAAGGCTGCCGCCTGACTGCGACGCTTTGCAGCGCACGCGCCAGTGATTGGCGCGTGAAAGGGCATGGCGGGATGCGGCGATGCGCCCTATACTTCGCCCATGATTACAGAGCTCGGACATTTCGCCCTTATCCTCGCCTTCGGCGTCGCCATCGTTCAGACGGTGGTGCCGATGGTCGGTGCCTACAAACGCTGGCCGGGCTGGATGGCCGTTGCCGAACCTGCTGCGGGGGCGCAATTCGCGCTGACCGCTTTTGCGTTCGGGGCGTTGATGTGGGCCTTTATCACCTCCGATTTCTCGTTGCGGCTGGTCGTGTTGAACAGCCATTCGATGAAACCGATGTTGTACAAGATCAGCGGAACATGGGGCAATCACGAAGGGTCGATGCTGCTGTGGGTGCTGATCGTCGCCCTGTTTGGCGCAATGGCGGCATGGTTCGGCGGCAACCTGCCACAGACATTGCGTGCGCGTGTGCTGGGGGTTCAGGCGGCCATCGGGGTCGCCTTCTTTGCCTTCATTCTTTTCACATCCAACCCTTTTACGCGGTTGGCCACACCGCCCTTTGACGGGCAGGATCTGAACCCGCTGCTGCAAGATCCCGGTTTGGCTTTCCACCCGCCGTTCTTGTACCTGGGGTATGTCGGGCTTTCGATGGCCTTCAGCTTTGCCGTAGCCGCGCTGATCGAAGGGCGCATCGACGCCGCCTGGGGCCGCTGGGTGCGTCCCTGGACGCTTGCTGCGTGGATTTTCCTGACGATCGGCATCGCACTAGGGTCATGGTGGGCGTATTACGAGCTTGGCTGGGGCGGGTTCTGGTTTTGGGATCCGGTCGAAAACGCCAGCTTCATGCCGTGGCTTCTGGCCGCCGCCCTGCTGCATTCCGCCATCGTGGTGGAAAAGCGTGAAAGCCTGAAAAGCTGGACGATCCTGCTCGCGATCCTTGCGTTCGGCTTTTCGCTGATCGGCACTTTCATCGTGCGCTCGGGTCTTCTGACATCGGTGCATGCCTTTGCAAACGATCCTGAACGCGGCGTCTTTATTCTGGCGATCATGGCGTTCTTCATGGGCGGTGCGCTTGTGCTTTTTGCGATGCGCGCCTCGGCGCTCGAGGCGAAGGGCGTTTTCAGTATGGTCAGCCGCGAGTCCGCCATTCTGGTGAACAACGTCCTGCTGGCGGTATCGTGCTTTGTGGTCTTTATCGGGACCATGTGGCCGCTGCTGGCCGAGATGTTCTTTGACCGCAAGCTGAGCGTCGGACCGCCGTTTTTTGATGCGGCATTCACGCCCTTCATGGTGGTTCTGGGGCTGATCCTGCCCATCGGGTCCGCGATGCCGTGGAAGCGGGCGCAGATTGCGCGGGCGATCAAGCCGCTGCGCTATGTCTTTGTGCTGGCGCTTGCGGTGGGTGGTCTGGCCTTTGCGATGCAGTCCGGCCGCAGCCTGCTGGGCCCGGTGGGCCTGTTCTTGGGCGCTTGGATCGTCATGGGGACAATCGTTGATCTTCTGGGCCGCACTGGCCGGGGCGGGGGCCGATTGCGCCGCCTGGCACGTCTGCCGCGTGCGGATTGGGGCAAGATGGTCGCCCATGCGGGCCTTGGTGTCACGATGGCGGGCGTCGCCGGGATCACAGCCTGGCAGATGGATGACATCCGCGCAGTACAATTGGGCGAGTCCTTCGATGTCGGGAAATACACCGTTCAACTGGATGATGTGCAGCAGGTGCAGGGGCCGAACTACATTTCGACGACCGGCTATGTGACACTATTTCAGGACGGCACCGAAATCGCCAAGCTCGAACCCGAAAAGCGTTTCTATCCCGTCGCCCAGATGCCCACGACCGAGGCTGCGATCAGCTATAACCTCGCGCGGGACGTCTATGTCGTGATCGGCGATGAACAGGACAACGGCGGCTGGGTGGTGCGTACCTATATCAAGCCGATGACGAACTGGATCTGGATCGGCTGCGCCCTGATGGCCTTGGGCGGTTTGCTCAGCCTGTCTGACAGGCGTTTCCGGGTCGCAGCCGGGGCGGCGAAATCCGACCGAACGGTGCCGGCAGAATGAGGGGGCTTTTGCTTGTACTGATGCTGCTCGGCTCGCCTGCATGGGCCGTGCAACCCGACGAGATCCTGTCGGATCCGGTGCTGGAGGAACGCGCGCGCGACCTGTCCAAAGGACTACGTTGCCTTGTCTGTCGCAATGAGAGCATTGATGAAAGCAACGCAAGCCTTGCCCGGGACTTGCGCATCCTGCTGCGTGAACGGCTTGTCGCCGGAGACACAGACGCAGAGGCTGTGGACTTCATCGTGGACCGCTATGGCGAATATGTGCTGCTGAACCCGCCTGCGTCGGGGTCGACGTGGCTGCTGTGGGGGGCGGGTCCATTGATGCTGCTGCTGGCGGGCGGTGTGGGTCTGGGCTATCTGCGCGGACGCTCGAAAGCAACCGGTGCAGACCAGACCCCGCTCAGCGCAGACGAGCAGGCCCGTCTTGACGATATTCTGGGCCGCTAACGTTTGGTTTCGCTGGCCCTGACGGGACAGTGGGGTAGACTGCCTGCAAACTGCAGATAGGACGTACCCCATGGACTACCAGACCCTGACATTCGACGTGACTGATGGTCTTGCCATCATCACGATGAACCGCCCCGACAAGATGAACGCGCTCACAACCCAGATGCGTGCCGAGATCGAACATGCCTTCGGTCAGGGGGGCAAGCTGGCGCGCTGCGTGGTGATCACCGGCGCAGGCCGCGCGTTTTGTTCGGGGCAGGATCTGGGCGATGGCGGCATGGCCGCTGCGACGGATCTTGAGCGGACGTTGCGCGATGAATACGCACCGATGTTGCGCGCCATCACAAACTGCCCTGTGCCCACGATTGCAGCCGTGAACGGTGCTGCGGCTGGGGCAGGGGCCAATCTGGCGCTGGCGGCCGACATCGTTTTTGCGACGGAGTCGGCTTACTTCCTGCAGGCTTTCACGCGGATTGGTCTGATCCCTGATGCCGGTGGCACTTATACGCTCCCCCGTCAGATGGGCATGGCCAAGGCAATGGGGGCAGCGCTTTTCGCGGACAAGATCAGCGCGCGGCAGGCAGATGACTGGGGCATGATCTGGGAGGCGGTGCCGGACGCCGAATTTGACGGACACTGGCGTGCGAAAGCGGCGCAACTGGCCAATGGCCCCACAGCGGCCTATGCATCGGCCAAGCGTGCGATCCGTGAAAGCTGGGACAATTCGTTTGAAGAACAGCTGGCTCTTGAAGCGCGTGAACAGGGTAAATGCGGACAATCACGTGATTTCAAGGAAGGTGTGATCGCCTTTGTCGAAAAGCGTCCGGCGTCTTTCGAAGGACGTTGACCTAGAGCGACCGTTCGACCAGCAGCACCTCGTCGGGGCTGAGTGTCGGACGCGAGGCGCTGGCGACGATGGCAATGGCAATGCCGTCTGCCAATACGGTGTGAACCGATCCGGGGCCGCAGGTGACGGTGATATGCGGCGGGCGCTGGCCTTTGTCATAGACCACGGCAATCTGGTCGCAGTTATGCATTGCGTCGTGAACCAGTGACCCCAACGGCGATGCCTGTTTGAGCGCATGTTTAGACTGCAGACTTGTGGCATTGTCCCATTGCAGGCCGTTCTGCGCGTCTAAAATTGCCATAGGAACCCCCTTTTTCTGTCCGGTCGTGACGTGTTCCGACATGGGTCTTGCGCGACTGGCGGTGCAAGACAGTAGGAAAACCTCAGCAATTCCTATCGAATTTGGTGCGTTAACCCTCGTGGGTCAATGTTCTTGAATCATTGTTTATCGGGCGGAAACAAAAACATGAAATTGAGACAAATCAGCGGTTTCGGTTTCGATATGCCAAAAAGTATCTGAAACAATTTCAAGCTTTGGGCGGCTTTGATCACGCTGCCGGTCGCCTCTATGATTCTCTTTCGTATATTGTGCTGTCTTTCGCGCGGTGTCCGTCTTGCGCCCGACGGCAAACCCGAAGTGGGCATAAAAAAGACCCGCCGAAGGGCGGGTCTTTTTCTTCAGCGTCGGCAATGGCCTAGCGCTTTTCGATGTCGACATAATCGCGGCTGGTTTCACCGAGGTAAAGCTGACGCGGACGCCCGATCTTAAGCTGCGGATCGCTGATCTGCTCTTTCCACTGCGAAATCCAGCCCACAGTCCGTGCCAGCGCAAAGATAGGGGTGAACATGGACGTCGGGAAGCCCATCGCCTCGAGGATAATTCCCGAATAGAAATCGACGTTCGGGAACAGCTTCTTCTCGGCGAAATACGGATCTTCCAGCGCCTGTTTTTCAAGCTCTTTGGCGACCTGAAGGATGGGGTTGTTTTCGATCCCCATCAGTTCGAGCACTTCGTCAGCACTTTCCTTCATCACGGTCGCGCGCGGGTCAAAGTTCTTGTAGACGCGGTGACCAAAGCCCATCAGGCGGAACGGATCGTTCTTGTCCTTGGCGCGGGCGATGAATTCGGGAATGCGGTCAGGTGTTCCAATTTCCTTGAGCATCTCGAGGCAGGCCTGGTTCGCCCCACCATGAGCAGGGCCCCAGAGGCATGCAATGCCGGCAGCGATACAGGCAAACGGGTTCGCACCCGAAGACGACGCCAGCCGCACGGTTGATGTAGAAGCGTTTTGTTCGTGATCCGCGTGGAGCGTGAAGATCCGGTCCATCGCGCGGGCCAGAATGGGATCGACAACATAGTCTTCTGCAGGCACGGCAAAGCACATGCGCAGGAAGTTGCCGGCATAATCAACGTCATTGCGCGGATAGATGAAAGGCTGGCCGATGGTGTATTTATAGGCCATTGCAGCGATCGTCGGCATCTTGGCGATCAGACGGATCGTCGCAACCTCGCGCTGGTGCGCGTCATTGATGTCGGTGCTGTCGTGGTAGAACGCGGACATCGCGCCGACAACGCCGACCATGATCGCCATCGGATGGGCGTCGCGGCGGAAGCCGCGGAAAAAGTTGATCATCTGTTCGTGGATCATGGTGTGGTTGGTCACCAGATTTTCGAACTCTTCCAGCTCTTTGGGCGACGGCAGTTCGCCGTTCAGCAGCAGATAGCACACTTCGAGGTAATGCGACTGGCTGGCAAGCTGGTCGATGGGATAACCGCGATGCAGCAGTACACCTTCGTCGCCATCGATAAAGGTGATGGTGCTGTCGCAGGCCGCCGTCGAGGTAAAGCCGGGGTCATAGGTGAACACGTTGGCCTGCGCATAAAGCTTGCGTATGTCCATGACATCCGGCCCGGTGGTCGGCGAATAGATGGGCAATTCAAAGCTGTTACCGTCGATGGTCAACGTTGCGGATTTAGTACTTTCGGCCATGAAGTCCCTTTCTTGCGTTTACGATGTGCGTTTTGCCCATCGTCAGGCACCCGCCGGAACGGCCCGCGCCCAAGTGTTATATCGCCTGGTCTTGAGAATTGTTTAAGTTCTTCTCAGATAGCGGCGTCATTCAGTCGGGCAAGTGTTTCGTCACGCCCCAAAACCAGCATCATATCGAATACCGATGGGGTCGCAGCCCGCCCGGCAAGGGCTGCACGCAGCGGCCCCGCCAACTTGCCAAATTTGGTGTCATGCGCGGCTGCGAAACCGTTCAGAGCCTCTTCCAGCGTGTCTTTTTCCCAATTAACATTTTGCAACTGCGGCGTCAATTCAGACAGCATACCACGGGATACTGTATCAAGATGCACCGCCGCCTTGTCATCCGGGGCAATCGGACGCGAGTTCAGAATAAAAGCAGCCTTATCAAGAAGATCGGGAAAGGTCTTTGCCCGCTCCTTGAGGCAGTACATCGCCTTTTCCAATCCATCCGCCTGATCCGACGTAAGGGCAGGCAGCCCCGCGGCTGTCACGTAGCTTTCGATTTCTTGCCGCAATGCAGCATCATCCGCAGCCGCAATATGCTGCCCGCAGATGTTCTCCAGCTTCTTGAGGTCGAATTGCGCCGGGCTTTTGCGGATGCCGTCCAGATCAAACCAGTCCTGTGCCTGCGCGTCCGAGAAAAACTCGTCGTCACCGTGGCTCCACCCCAGACGGGCCAGATAGTTGCGCATGCCAGCGGCAGGGTAGCCCATCGTCTGGTATTCCTGTGCGCCCAAGGCACCGTGACGCTTGGACAGCTTCTTGCCGTCCGGTCCGTGGATCAGCGGAATATGCGCCCATACCGGCACGTCCCACCCCATGGCGTCGTAAATCATCATCTGGCGGGCAGCGTTGTTCAGGTGGTCATCCCCCCGGATCACATGGGTCACGCCCATATCATGGTCGTCCACAACGACGGCCAGCATATAAACCGGTGTGCCGTCCGAACGTAACAGAACCATGTCATCAAGCTGGTCATTGCCGATTTTCACATCCCCCTGCACTTGGTCGCGGATGATGGTCTCGCCTGTCAGCGGGGCCTTGATCCGGATCACATAGGGCGCGTCGGGGTGGGTTTCGGGATCTGCATCGCGCCACGGCGACCGATAAAGCGTGCTGCGCCCCTCGGCCCGCGCGGATTCGCGGAAAGCGTTGATGTCTTCCGTCGTGGCAAAGCATTTGTAGGCCGTGCCAGCCTCCAGCAGGCTGCGCGCTACTTCGGCGTGACGGGGGGCATTGTCGAACTGGCTGACGATGTCGCCGTCATGATCCAGACCGAGCCAGGCCATGCCCTGCAGAATCGCTTCGGTCGCTTCGGGCGTATGGCGCGCGCGGTCGGTATCTTCGATACGCAAAAGGAACTTGCCACCGCGGCCCCGGGCATAAAGCCAGTTGAACAGCGCCGTACGCGCCCCGCCAATATGCAGATACCCTGTCGGAGAAGGGGCAAAGCGGGTGACCACAGGCGATGTCATGAAGCTTCCTTTCAGCAGTAACGGGCGGACACCGGATAGAAAATCACAGTGCCGTTTATCTTTTGCTAACCATCCAAAGGATAGCGTTGACGCCTGTCTAGCCAGTGCGGGGATCGGGGGCAAGTATGGGCCTGATGCAAGGTCTGGCACAATCGGTGCAGCGACAGCGCGGGCATCTTTTCGGCTGGGTGCCCATCTGCATGGCTTGTGGCATCGGCCTTTATTTCAGCTTGCGGTTCGAACCCTCGATGATGCTGCTGGCGGCTGTTGGCATGGCCGCGCTGATCCTGTTCATCGCGGCCCGCTTTCTGGCAGAGCCTGTGGCCCCCCTTGCGATCGGCATCGCCTTTGCCCTGTTGGGGTTCGATCTGGCAGCCGCGCGCGCGCATGTGGTCAGCGGTCCGATTCTGGGTTGGCGATACTATGGTACCATCGAAGGCCGTATCGTCGGCATTGACCGCAGCCAGTCCGATGCCTTGCGACTGACGCTTGACCGCGTTGTGGCGGGGCCGATCTCGCCCGGGCGTACCCCCGCGCTGGTGCGCATCGCCCTGCACGGCGATCACAGCGCAAGCGTGACGCCCGAACCCGGTCTGCGCGTGAGAACCACGGGTCATTTATCGCCGCCCAACGGACCGGTCGAACCCGAAGGTTTCGACTTCAAACGGCACGCCTGGTTCTCGGGGCTTGGCGCTGTCGGCTATACCCGCAAACCTTTGACAATGGTTGCCCCGGCAGAGGAGGGGCGCGCCGGTCTTGCCGTTTTCCGCGTGCGGATGGCAGCCTCTGCCCGTATCCAGCAGACGCTTAAGGGCGACATTGGCGGCTTTGCCACAGCCATCACGACCGGCGACCGCAGCGCCATCAGCCAGCCCGCACTGCAGGATCTGCGCGCGAGCAATCTCGCGCATTTGCTGGCGATTTCCGGGCTGCACATGGGGCTGCTCAGCGCTGTGGTCTTTGGCATTTTGCGCCTCACCCTATGTCTGATCCCGTGGTGCGCCCTGCGCTGGCCAACGCGCAGTATCGCGGCTGCCGGTGCGTTGGTGGCAGCGTCGGGGTATCTGGCCTTGTCCGGGGGAAACGTCGCCACAGAGCGCGCCTTCATCATGGTGGCCGTCGCCTTGGGGGCGCTGATGCTGGGCCGCCGCGCCCTGACCTTGCGGGCAGTGGCCATCGCGGCGACGACAGTGCTGGCGCTGCGGCCCGACGCCTTGATGGGGCCGGGGTTCCAGATGTCCTTTGCCGCGACGACAGCCTTGGTGGCGGTGTTCGGCTGGTTGCGCAGCGCAGAATTCTCGCTTGGTCCCAAGTGGCTGGCACCGGTGGTGGCGACGTTTCTATCTTCGGCGGTGGCGGGGGCTTTCACGGCACCCGTTGGGGCTGCGCATTTCAATACGGTCGCACATTTCGGGCTGGTGGCGAACCTTTTGTCGGTGCCGCTGATGGGGGTGCTGATCATGCCCGCCGCCGTGGCAGCCCTTGCGCTGTCGCCTTTCGGG
>JAGXHB010000014.1 GCA_024636425.1 Roseobacter sp. | reverse complement strand
TCGGCCGCTTGGGAGACATACATGCCATCTTGAAGTTGAGAAAGCAGACCAGATTGAATGGTGCGAGGTCTTGATTGTGAATCGGGGGGCTTAGGCCGAACTCTGATCGCTCACACGTGTTCGGGCTTGAGAGGTCGTTTCTGTCCAACGATGCGGCCCATGTGCCAAGCGGGGCGAAACGCGCGACTGGCAGGTAGGATTGAGTTTCCATGACTGATCCTTCGACCGCCATAGCCTCCCCCAACGACAACCCGACGTTGACATACGCAGTATACCACATGTTGCTGCGCTGCATCCGAGGTCGGCTGTAGTCCCATGTATTCGGCCCCTTTGATTGCTCGAAATGTCACAAGGGCCAGACAAGCAGCAGCAACGGCACGCTGACGACAACCACAATCACCTCCAACGGCAGGCCGAGCTTCCAGTAATCGCCAAAGCGGAACCCGCCCGGCCCCAGGATCAGGGTGTTGTTCTGATGACCGATTGGCGTGAGAAAGGCACAGGACGCCCCGATTGCAACAGCCATCAGGAAACTGTCGGGGTTGACACCCAGTGTAGAGGAGATGCCAAGCGCGATCGGGCACAGAACCGCTGCAGTGGCGGCATTGTTCATGACGTCCGACAGGAACATTGTCGTGACCAGAACCACGACGAGCGCCGCGACCGCATTGCCTTGGGCAACGGTATCGACCAGAAACCGGGCCAGCATTTCGGCAGCACCGGTGCTTTGCATCGCGCCTGCGACCGGGATCAGCGCCGCCAGCAAGACGATCACCGGCCAGTCGATGGACGTATAGACCTGTCGCAGCGGCACCGTGCCCAACACCATCGACACCAGAACGCCGAGCGCAAACGCCGCAGCCGCCGGAAGCAGACCCAGTGTCACCAAAGCGATCGCGCCAAGCATGACCGCGGTGGCGACAAGAGCCATACGCTTGTCGGGGATACGCAATTCGCGCGCGCCCAAGGGGACACAGCCTGCGTCATTGATGAACGCGGTCACAGCGTCCACAGGGCCCTGAACGAGAAGCAGGTCGCCAGAGTTCAGTTTTATGTTTCTCAATCCGGATCGCGGCGGATGCCCTTCCCGCGACACGGCAAGCAGGTTCAGGCCATAGCGTGCGCGCAGATGCATCTCCTGCGCCGAACGCCCGACGATGCTTGACCCCGGAAGCACCGCCAGTTCACGAAGCACGATATCGCTCGTGGTCTTTTGCTCGGCGTCCTCCTCCCCATCGGCGTCACCTTCTGTGTCGACTTGAGTATCATCGGTGCCAAGGTCATCAAGTTCATCGGGCGCAACGATGGATTGTTCGAGCTTAATGTCGAAAACGGAAAGCGCCTCTGCCAGCGCATCCACATCCGCCTCGAGCACGAGGACATCGTCCGCACGGATGCGTCGCCCCCCGTGTGGTGCGGTCAGGCGAACGTCGTTGCGAACAAGACCGACGATTTGCACATCGCTGTTTTCGATCTCGCGCTCGAAGGCGCGCAGGGTCAGCCCAACAGCCTTGCTCGATTCAGGAACGCGCAGTTCCGTGAAATAGGCACCCGTCTCGAAACCATCCGCCATGGCCGACTTGCGCGCCGGCACCAGCGTCCAGCCGATCACGGCCACGAAAAGCACCCCGACAACAGCGACAGCCGCACCGACAGGCGCAAAATCGAAGATTGCAAAATGGCCAAGCCCCGCCTCGGCCCGAAAGCCTGAGACAATCAGGTTGGGCGGGGTGCCGATCAGCGTCGTCATTCCCCCCAGAATGGTGCCAAACGCCAATGGCATCAGCACTTGTCCCGGCGTCAGGTCCAATCGGTCCGACAGTTGCACCGCGATTGGCATCAACAGCGCCATAGCGCCGACATTGTTCATGAACCCTGACAACAAGGCCCCCAGCCCCATCAGCGCGACCAAGCTTGTCACCCGCCCGGCATCACGCGGCAAGACACTGCGCGCGAGCCAGTCAACGGCACCCGTATTCTGCAAGCCCTGACTAAGGATGAGAACGCAAGCCACGGTGATGACCGCCGGATGACCGAACCCCAGAAAGGCATCGGCTGCCGGGACCAGATCCGCGATCACGCAGGCCATCAGCGCAGCGAGAGCAACGACATCGTGTCGAAACCGCCCCCAAAGAAACAGCCCCATCGTCGCGACCAGAATACAAAAAATGAAAATCTGTTCGGTGGTCATCAGTAGCCATCCTGTGGAGTAAAACGGTTTTGCGCTTGTCAAACATGCTATACATAAGAACAAGTGCTATTTCAGTGCCCCAGCGGATGTCCCCTTCGTCCCTGCGGTCCTGAAGCCTGTGACAATGCTGCGCAGGGGGAATGGCAGCGAGATGGACCCACACGAGCTTCAAACGGCCATCATTTCTCTAAACGCCGGCCACCGCGCTAGGATACGCTTGGCGTGTCTATGAGCAGAGCGCACTTCCGTTGGATCATCGTAGTGTGAACCCCAAGCAAACTAAACCGATCAGTTTAGACTTGACAGAAACACCGCATCCCGCGATTTCTGCGTGCATCCTAGACAGAAGGCCAATCTGATGTTTCCGAAACTTGCCGTCACGCTTGCGCTTTGTCTTTTGTCAGGCGGTGCGATGGGCCAAGAGATGACCGATCGGCCTGTGAAACTGATGACGCTCATGGCGCAGCAAAATGCCATCAACCGGGAATTCTACGGTCAGGTGGTTGCGCGCCAGACGGTTGATCTTGCGTTTCAGGTGGGCGGTCAGGTCGTCGATCTGCAGGTTGTCGAGGGCACGCGCCTTGCCACGGGCGATCTGATCGCCCGGCTGGATCTGGATACCTTTCAGCTGCGGCTGGATCAGGCCAAGCTCGAAAAAGAACAAGCCGACCGCAGGCTGGACCGCCAGCAGGCGTTGAGCCGGGCTGCGGTGTCGGAGGCGAGCCTAGAGGACGCGCAGACAGCGGCCAATCTGGCGGGCATTGCCGTGCGGGACGCAGAACTCGCGCTGGAGCGGGCCACATTGACCGCACCCTTCGACGCGCTGGTGGCCAGCCGCGAGATCGCGAATTACACAACCGTGCAAGCTGGCACGCCGGTGGTGCGCCTGCATGACATGTCGGAAACCCGGATCGAGATCGACGTGCCCGAACTGCTGTTCCGCCGCACGCAAGAGCAGTCGGATGTCGAATTGTCCGCCGTCTTCCCCGGACGCACCGATGAAATCCCGCTGGTGCTGCGCGAATACGAGGCCGAGACCTCTCCGGTCGGGCAGACCTACACCGTGACCCTCGCGCTGGAGAACGGCGATCCGTCGATCCTGCCGGGGGCGTCGGCCACGGTGATCGCACGGCTTCAGCAATCCGACAGGGTCGTTCTGGTGCCCCCCTCTGCCGTGGTGATCGCGCCGGATCGCAGCACCTCCGTGATGGTCTTTGAACCTATGGGCGAAGCGTCGGGCACCGTGCGGCGCATGGCAGTCGACCTGCGCACGCTGGAAAACGGCGCGCTTGCGCTGGAAACGCCTCTGAGCGAACCGATCGAGATCGTGGCCGCGGGGGCGAACCGGCTTGAGGACGGGCAGGCCGTTCACCGCTTTGGCGGGTTTGGGGACTGAGCGGATGGGAATCGCACGCGCGGCCATCGACAAGGCACTGCTGACCGTCATCCTCATGCTGGCCTGCCTGATCGGCGGCACCTGGGGTTTCTTCAATGTCGGGCGGCTGGAAGATCCGGCGTTTACGATCAAGGAAGCCGTCGTCATCACGCAATATCCCGGTGCATCGGCGGCGCAGGTCGCGCTCGAGGTGTCCGAACCGCTGGAATCCGCGATCCAGCAGATGGGCGAGATCGACAACATTCGCTCGACCAACCGGCCGGGGCTGTCGATCATCAATGTCACGATCAAATCGACTTTCGGCGGGGACGAGCTGCCTGCGATCTGGAACGATCTGCGCAACCGGGTAGGGGACGCGTCGGGCAATCTCGCCAGCGGCATTCAGCCACCGTTGGTCAACGACAGCTTTGGTGATGTGTTCGGCATCTACTTTGCGGTCACAGCGCCGGGGTTCGCAGACGCCGAGCGCCATTCCCTGTCGACCTTTCTGCGGCGGGAATTGCTGGCTGTGGACGGCGTGGCGGATGTCGAGGTCAAAGGCCTGCCGCAAGAGGCGATCTTTGTCGAACCGTCGCTGGCGCTGAACTACAATCTCGGCGTGCCCCCTGCGGCCATTGCCCAGTCGGTAAGCAACGCCAACGTGGTCAGCCGGGCCGGATCGGTGGATCGCGACAACCGCAGGGTCACCATTCAGGCGCCCGAGGGCACCGACAGCGTGGATGACATCGCCGGTCTGTCCATCGGCGTCGGCGGCGAGGTTCTGAACCTCTTCGACATTGCCGAAGTGCATCGCGGGCGCGTCACCTATCCTGACCAGATCATCCGGTTCAATGGCGAAGAGGCCTTTACGCTGGGGGTTGCAGGTCTCGGCAGTGAAAACATCGTCGAGGTGGGCACCCGCGTCGATGCCCGGCTGGCCGAGCTTGAGGATGAAATTCCCGTCGGCGTGACGCTGCATCCGATCTATCAGCAGCATGTGGTGGTCGACGAGGCAAGTTCGGCCTTTCTGGTCAATCTGGCCATGTCGGTCGCCATCGTGGTCATCGTGCTGGCCGTCGCCATGGGCTGGCGCGCGGCGGTGGTCGTGGGCGTCACCTTGCTCCTGACCGTCGTCGGCACGCTGTTCTTCATGGCGATCTTCGAGATCGAGATGGAGCGCATTTCGCTCGGTGCGCTGATCATCGCGATGGGGATGCTGGTGGACAATGCCATCGTCGTTGCAGAAGGCATGCAGATCAAGATGGGGCGCGGCATCTCATCGCGCGACGCGGCAGAGGATGTGGGCAGCAAGACCCAGATCCCGCTTTTGGGGGCTACTGTGATCGGCATCATGGCCTTTGCGGGCATCGGGCTGAGCCCCGATGCGACGGGCGAATTTCTGTTTTCACTGTTTGCAGTGATCGGCATTTCGCTGCTGCTGAGCTGGGTTCTGGCGATCACGGCCACGCCGCTCTTGGGGCACTACCTGTTCAAGCGCGGCAGCGGAGAGGGCGAAGATACATCCTATAACGGGTTCTTCTTCCGATCTTATGCAGCGATCCTGCGCGGCGCGCTGAAGGTGCGGCTGCTGGTCGTTGTGGCGCTGATTGGCATCACCGTCGCCTGCTATGCCGGGTTCGGCCTGATCAAGCAGCAGTTCTTTCCCAACTCAAACACGCCGCTGTTCTATGCGCACCTGAACCTGCCGCAGGGCGCGTCGGTCAACGACACCGCCGCCGAGCTTGCGCGGATCGAGGATTGGCTCAATGAGCGTGACGAAGTGCAATCAGTGTCGAGCTTCGTCGGCGAAGGCGCCTCGCGCTTCATGCTGACCTATGCGCCCGAACAGACCAACCCGGCTTACGGCGTGCTGATCATCCGCACGGCAACGCTGGACCAGATTCCGCCCCTGCGCAACGATCTGATCGCCTTTGGCGAGGAGGCGCTGCCCGAAGGGTTGTTCCGCACCGAACGGCTGGTGTTCGGTCCCGGTGGCGGGGCGGATATCGCCGCGCGTTTCAGCGGGCCCGATCCTGTCGTGCTGCGCCAGCTTGCCGCAACTGCGACCGAAACGATGCGAGAAGCGTCGGACAATCTGATCCACATGCGGACGAACTGGCGGGAGCCCGAACTGGTGCTGCAACCGATCTATGCGACCGAACGCGCCCAAAGTGCCGGCATCGCCCGCGAGGACATCGCTGATACGCTGCTGTTTGCGACCGATGGCAGCCGTGTGGGTGAATATCGC
>JAGXHB010000123.1 GCA_024636425.1 Roseobacter sp. | reverse complement strand
TCAAGCCTGTGCCCCTTGTCGAGATAGACCCCTGCATTGCAGACCAGCAGATCAAGTGCGCGGTCCCCCAAAGCTTCGGCCATGTCCGTGTGATCTGACGGGCGCGTCACATCAAGCTCGATGTCGGCCATGCTGGACCGGCCAGTGCCAAAGACCTCGACGCCCGCGCGGCGATAGTGGTCGGCCAACGCCTTGCCGATGCCCCGGCTGGCCCCTGTAATCAGAACTGTCATGCGGTACGTCCTTGTTGCAGGTGCACTACCCGCCTACTGGGTTGATCTTTTCGGGCGAAACGGCAGGGGCATCAGCGCGATACCTTCCTCCATCAGTTCGCGGGCCTGATCGGGACGGGCCTCGCCGTAGATTGACCGTTCCGGCGCGTCCCCTGCGTGCATGGCCCGGGCTTCCTTGGCAAAGTTCGTGCCGACGTAATCGGATGTGGCTTCGACTTTCCGGCGCAGCGCGCTGATGGCCTTCTCAACGTCGCTTTGGGGTTTCGACAGCACCGGCACCGGGGCCGGTGGCGAAACTTCTGGCGCAGCGGTGCCCCCCTTGCCCGTGGACACCCTCGGGGACATCATGGCCTTGCTGACCTTTGCCGATCCGCACACCGAACAGCTGACATGACCGGACGCCACAAGCGCATCGAAGGCGCTCGCGGATCTGAACCAGCTTTCAAAGCGGTGGTTCTGGTCACATTTCAGGGTAAACTGTATCATCTCGGCCCTAGTCTGCTTCTTCGCAAGGAATAAGGCAATCAAATGGTGCGCCATTCGGGCAGCGTCAAGAAGCAGCACCGCCACGCGGATCAAAATCGCGGATCATGCGGGCCAGTTCGGGCTCGTCGACCCGCTTCATCGCTTTTTTGCGCGACATCCATTCACGGCGACGCTCTCCGGCTTCGGGATAATCCTGCGCGATGCCCTTGACCTCGACCGGGTACACCAACACGAGAACGGGCAGTTTCACGCCGGGCTCGAACTCCTTTTCATAGGAAAAGACCCCGATCGACCCCCCTGAAATCCGGCCCGTCACCCCCGCCTCTTCCCAAGCCTCACGAAGGGCTGCTTCGCCGGGGGTTTTGGCATTCATCGGCCAGCCCTTGGGAACGATCCACCGCTGCGCCCCCCGAGAGGTGATCAAAAGCACCTGCACCTTGCCGTCGCGAATCCGGTAGCACAACGCCCCGAACTGCGAACGGGCTTCGCCTTTGCGCGGGATTGGTACGGAAATCGGCAACTGCTTCATCATCTGCGCCTCAGGTTGGCGATGCACGTCTAGGTGACGTCAGCAGCATCCGTTCGTCAAGCCCGGCAGTCGCTCTCAACGCAATTCCCTCACGCCGGAGGATGCAGGCAAGATCAGACAATCTCCCGTTCATGTTCTCGGTAGGTCTTACATCTCTCGCATGTCGAAATGATGAACCACGCTGCGGGCGCGCCCGAGTTTTCAAGCGCCCCGCAAATGATCCTAGCTGACGCGCTTCTGGCCAACCTTGATACGCAGGCGTTCCACCAGTTCCCCGTGGGGAATATCGGCGTCGATCGCCAGTTTGCGCAGCCCGAAATGCACATGGGCCATGTCTTCGTAATAGCTGGTATAGGCATAATTCGTGGCGGCACCCGCGACGGCCCCCAGCACCGGCACCGCCTGTGCTGCCAGTTTCTGACCCAGAACCACTGCCAGACGCGGGGCAACCTTGGCAATGACGGCCTGCATGGCGCGCCCGCTCAGCGCCACCCTTGCGGACAGGAATGCCAGATCCGCGCCGTCGTCTTCCGCCAACGGCCCCGCCGCCGAAAAGACCTGAACGCAGTCGAACTGGACGTTTTCGGCAAGCGGGTCAAAGCCGTGTTCGACCGCGACCCCCTGAATGACGCGCAGCAGCAACGTGGTCGTTACCGGCAGTTCGGCCATCGCAGTCGGCAATCCCCCTGCGCCCCCTGCGGCCCCCATCGCGGCGCTGACCGCCTGATTGAGCCAGATTTTCTGATCGGGCACCATCGCACGGGTCGACGTGGCGGCCTTCATCGCCTGCCCCAACGCCTTGACGGTTGCCGCCTCAAGATTGCGCCGTATCACCGATGGCAGCCGGTCGATCAGCCCTTCGGCGCTGCCACCGATCACATTCAGCACATTGATCCCGACGCCGCCCGCCCCTTTGTAGCGCTTGGCGATCTGATTCAGGCGCGCGTCTACGTCGATGGCGGCTGGCAGGTTGCTTTCAATCTGCATGGAGGCTCTCCGGCTGTTGCATCTGATATGTGGGAGGTCGGCGTGCCGGTTTCAATGTATCCAGGATCTGACGTCTCCCGCGATCCCGTTCCATGCTCCTTCGACAAGATCCCGCCCCAGCACACGGGCAGGGTTGGTCGGCGGCGGCATCACCACGTCGGTCAGCAGGGTAAAGCCGAAACGCTCGTAATAGGGCGCGTCGCCCACCAGCATCACCCTGTGCCAGCCCAGTGGCACGGCCTTTTCAAGGCTGGTTTCAATCAACAGACCGCCCAGCCCTTCGCCCTGCCGCGTCGGGTGCACGGCAACCGGGCCAAGCAGCAGCGCCTGTGCGCCGCCGATGCGCACGGGCCAATAGCGGATCGCCCCGGCAAGGATACCATCCGCATCGCGCGCAACATGGCTCAGCCCGCCAACCGACGGCACGCCATCGCGCAAACGGTACGAGGACAGCAATTCGCGACCGGGCGCAAAACACGTGTCATAAAGCGCCTCGACCTCCCAACGGTCGTCAGCGCTTTCTGGAGTCAAATGGTACAAAGTGTCGGGGCCTGTCAGCGGATTTGCGGTAGCAAACCCCTTAACATGGCGCTAGCCATGGGTGCAAACCAAGAGGAGAGTTTGATGTTCTATCGCCCGAAAGACGGCCATTCCCTGCCACATAACCCGTTCAACGCCATCGTGACACCGCGCCCCATTGGCTGGATCTCCACCCGCGACGATCAGGGCCGCGACAACCTGGCACCTTATTCTTTCTTCAACGGGGTCGCCTATGTGCCGCCACAGGTCATGTTCGCCTCGACCGGCACGAAGGATGACGTGGACGGCACCAAGGACAGCATGGCCAACATCCGCGACACCGGCGTGTTCTGCGTCAACATCGTGGAATATGCGGCACGCGACGCGATGAACGCCTCCTCTGCAACTTTGCCGCATGATATGGACGAATTTGCCCACGCGGGCGTGGAAAAGACCGAGTGTAGCGAAATCCCCTGTGCCCGTGTGGCCAACGCGCCTGCAAGCCTCGAATGCCGCATGACCCAGATGGTCAAGATCGAGGGAGAGAGCAACTTTGTCGTCTTCGGAGAAGTCATCGGCGTGCATCTGCGCGATGACTGCATTGTCGACGGGCGCTTTGACGTCACCACCTATCACCCGCTGTCCCGTCTGGGCTACCGCGATTACACACGCGTCACAGATGTGTTCGAAATCATCCGACCCGACGATTGAAGCGCCGAGAGGAACCTGGAAGAAAACGCAGGCATCCTGCAATGCAGGGCGGTCCCTGTAGCGGGGGGCCGCAGATTTGAGGCTTTTCATCACCACCATCGTTGCTAGTCTGCCATCAGACAGCATTGCAGGGGCACCGCATGACACAGACAAAAATCGCCGTGATCGGCGGGTCGGGCATCTATGACATCGACGGCTTGGCGGATGCCGAGTGGCTGACGGTCGAAAGCCCCTGGGGGCCGCCGTCGGACGCAATTCTGACCGGGACGCTGCACGGCGTCGCAATGGCGTTTCTGCCGCGTCACGGGCGCGGGCATGTCCATTCGCCCTCCACCGTGCCCTACCGTGCCAATATCGATGCGCTGAAGCGGCTGGGTTGCACGGACGTGATCAGCGTGAGCGCCTGCGGGTCGTTCCGCGAGGCCATGGCCCCCGGTGATTTCGTCATAGTAGACCAGTTCATCGACCGGACATTCGCGCGCGAAAAATCCTTCTTCGGGGCCGGCTGCGTGGCCCATGTCAGCGTTGCCCACCCGACCTGCCCGAGGCTTGGCGACGCTTGCGAGACCGCAGCGCGTGACGCGGGCATCAAGGTGCACCGTGGCGGCACCTATCTGGCAATGGAAGGCCCGCAGTTTTCCACGCTGGCCGAATCCCGGATGTACCGCGAAAGCTGGGGCGCGGATGTGATCGGTATGACCAACATGCCCGAAGCAAAGCTCGCCCGCGAGGCCGAGCTTTGCTATGCCAGCGTGGCGATGATCACCGATTATGACAGCTGGCACCCCGATCATGGCGAGGTGGACGTGACCAAGATCATCGAGACGCTGCTCGGCAATGCCGACAAGGGGCGCGAGATGGTGGCGCGGCTGCCCGCCCTGCTCGGGCCGGACCGTGCGCCTTGCCCCCACGGCTGTGACCGCGCGCTGGAATACGCGATCATGACCCAGCCCGACATGCGCGATCCGGCGCTTGTTGCAAAGCTGGATGCCGTTGCGGGCCGGGTGCTCTGACCGCACGTGTGCCGCAGGTTGAAGGCGGTGAATTTGAGTATTTTCAAAAGGGTGAAGGGGACAGGGCCGGTGGTCCCGTTCGATGCCCGCTTTTGCAGGAGAACCGGATGAAACAGGTTCAGGACTATATTCGTACCATCGTGGACTTCCCGCATGAGGGGATCATGTTCCGCGACGTTACCACCCTTTTCGCAGATCCGCGCGGATTTCGCATGGCGATCGACCAGATGCTGCATCCGTATGCCGGTACGGATATCGACAAGGTTGTGGGGTTGGAGGCGCGCGGCTTTATCTTGGGCGGAGCGATTGCGCATCAACTGTCGGTAGGGTTCGTGCCGATCCGCAAAAAGGGCAAGCTGCCTGGGCGCACGATCTCGCAGGACTACAAGCTGGAATATGGCGAGGCGATCGTGGAGATCCACGAAGACGCAATCGCGACCGGCGAGCGTGTCCTGGTGGTGGACGATCTGCTTGCGACAGGCGGCACCGCCGAGGCGGGCATCAAACTCATCGAACGGCTGGGGGGCAAGATCGTCTCCTGCGCGTTCATCATCGATCTGCCTGAATTGGGCGGGCGCAAGCGGCTGGAAGCGATGGGAATGGACGTGCACGCGCTTTGCGCCTTCGACGGCACCTGAAACGCGCTTTTTGCCCCTGATTTTATCGCTCTACGAGCTAGATCGTCGCCTTGGTAACAAACAAGGAAGCGATGATCATGTCAAAGGACAACGGCGGCAGCTCAATTCTTGCCGAGATATTGGAACGTCTGGATGTTTCGGACGACACCCGCAAGATGCTGTCGCGGGCACAGCGGCGGCTTGAAGTTTCGGTACCGGTCCGGCGCGATGATGGCACGCTGTCGGTCTACAGGGGATGGCGGGTGCAGTATAATGATGTGCTGGGACCGACCAAGGGCGGTATTCGTTTTCATCCTGGCGTGACCCTTGAGGAAGTGACCGATCTGGCGCGCTGGATGACAATCAAATGCGCGCTGTTGAACCTGCCCTTCGGCGGGGCCAAGGGCGGTGTGCAGGTCGACCCAAAAGAGCTTTCGGGACAGGAGAAGGAACGGCTGTCGCGCAGTTTCATCCGGGCGATCACTGATATTATCGGGCCGGATCGCGACATCCCCGCCCCGGATGTGAACACCGGCCCGCGCGTCATGGGCTGGATGGTCGACGAATATTCGATCATCAAACGCCAGCAGGTTCCGGCCGTTGTCACCGGCAAGCCGCTGCCGCTTGGCGGCTCCGCAGGCCGGGTCGAAGCGACCGGGCGCGGTGCACTGCACGTGCTTGATGTCTGGGCCGGGCGTCAGGGCAAAAAGCCCGAAGATGTGACGATTGCGGTGCAGGGCTTTGGCAATGCAGGCGGAAACTTTGCCGTTCTGGCGCAAGAGGCGGGATACAAGATCGTTGCGGTATCGGATTCAAGCGGCGCGCTGCATGCAGCAGAGGGGCTTGATCCGGCACCCCTGTTTGAGAAGAAACAGTCGGGCGATACCATCGGCGACTTGGGTGCAAAGGGTGCCGAACAGATCGGAACGGATGCGTTGCTGGCGCTGGACGTCGATGTGCTGGCGCTGGCCGCGTTGCAGGATGCGGTGACGGAAAAGAACGCAGGCGACGTGCAGGCGGGCATGATCCTCGAGATCGCGAACGGTCCGGTCAGCCCGAAGGCAGACGCCGCCCTTGCAGAGCGGGGTGTGCAGGTGTTGCCGGATGTGCTGGTCAATGCAGGTGGCGTGACCGTCAGCTATTTTGAATGGATCCAAGGCAGGTCCGGTGACTATTGGGGGGCGGAAAAGGTCGATAGCCGTTTGAAGGAGCGCATGCTGCCTGTGGCCCAGCACTGTTTCGACCGTGCGGAGGAGGATGGGCTGACGGCGCGCCAGGCCGCCTATGCGATTGCAATCGAACGGATTGCGGCGGCCATTGAGAGCCGGGGCGACAGTTGTTATTTCAGACAGTAGGCGTGCGCCCCGGCCGTTGGGGATAGTTGAAAGCCAGAGAGTACGGGTCAGACAGGCGCGGGAAGGATTGTGCCGGGGTTCATGATGCCGTTGGGGTCAAGTGCAGCCTTGATGGCACGGATCGCATGCAGTTTTGCAGGATCGCTGTAGCGTTCAAGGTCGTCGACCTTGAGCCGTCCGATGCCGTGCTCAGCGCTGACAGACCCGCCCATTTCATGCGTGAGGTCATGGACTGTCTTTTTCACGCGGTCGCGGTCGGCCAGATGATCCTCCCGCGATTTGCCCGCAACCGGGAAGATATTGTAGTGCAGGTTGCCGTCGCCCACATGGCCGAAACAGTTGATCCTGAACGCGCCGATCCGCGCCACGGCCTCATCTGCCCGTGTAATGAAATCGGGGATCGCGCCCAAGGGCACGGAGATGTCATGGCTGGACACCGAGCCGATCTTGCGGTTGGCATGGGGGATCATCTCGCGGATGGACCAGAAGTCATCCGCCTGTTGCTGGCTTTGCGCGATCAGCCCGTCGCTGACAAGATCAGCTTCCATCGCGGTCTCGAAAAGTGTTTCGAGGGCTGTCGTAGGGTCCAAGTTGCCGCTGAGGCCAAGCTCGATCAGCACGCACCATTCGGGGGGGCTGGCAAAAGGTTGGCGCAGGTCCGGCATCGTCTCGCTCAGGAAGTCGAAGCCCATCTTGTTCATGATCTCGAAGGCGCTGACCATCTCGCCCAGTTGATCGCGGGCGAGCGACAGCAGCTTCAGCGCCGCAGTGGGCGACGGTACAACCAAGAGCGCTGTGCCCGATTTCGCAGGACGCGCAAAGAGCTTGAGCGCCGCCGCGGTGATCACGCT
>JAGXHB010000122.1 GCA_024636425.1 Roseobacter sp. | reverse complement strand
TACCAATCGAAGGTGCGCCGACTGCAACCGGCATGGGCAATCCGCATTGCACATTTTTCGTTGAGGACGTGGCGGCGGTTGATCTTGCCGATCTTGGGCCTGCAATCGAAAATCATGCGTTTTACCCCGAGCGTACCAATGTGCAGGTCGCGCAGATTGTCAGCCCCGACCATATCCGCATGCGGGTCTGGGAGCGGGGCGTGGGCATCACGCTTGCATCAGGGACATCAAGCTGTGCAACCGCCGTGGCAGCCGCACGGCGCGGCCTTACAGGGCGCAAGGTGCAGATTGATCTGGACGGTGGCACATTGCACATCGACTGGCGCGACGACGGCGTCTGGATGACCGGGCCCACCGTCCATGTCTTCAGCGGCACCCTGACGCAAAGCTTTCTGGATAGCCTGACATGAGCGCCCCCATCTTTTCAAACCACGGCTGCCGGCTGAACGCCTACGAGACCGAAGCGATGAAGGATCTCGCACAGCAGGCCGGTCTTCGGGATGCCGTCATCATCAACACCTGCGCCGTGACAGCCGAGGCTGTGCGCAAGGCGAGACAGGACATTCGCAAGCTGCGCAAGGCGAACCCGAACGCGCGGCTGATTGTGACAGGCTGTGCGGCACAGACCGAACCCGATACCTTTGCGAGAATGGCCGAGGTCGACGCCGTCATCGGGAATACCGAAAAGATGAACGGCGCGACATGGCAGGGGCTGGCCGCCGATTTCATTGGAGAGAGCGAAGCGGTGCAGGTCGACGACATCATGTCGGTGACCGAAACCGCTGGCCATCTGATCGATGGGTTCGGCACCCGCAGCCGCGCCTATGTGCAGGTGCAAAACGGATGCGACCATCGGTGTACGTTTTGCATCATACCCTTCGGGCGCGGCAACTCGCGGTCCGTCCCTGCGGGTGTCGTCGTGGATCAGATCAAGCGGCTGGTGGACAAGGGCTTCAACGAGGTCGTGCTGACCGGCGTTGACCTGACAAGTTGGGGGGCCGATCTGCCCTCCACTCCTCGCTTGGGCGATCTGGTGATGCGCATCCTGCGGCTGGTCCCCGACCTGCCACGCCTGCGGATCAGTTCGATTGATTCGATCGAGGTGGACGAGAACCTGATGCAGGCCATCGCCACCGAACCACGCCTGATGCCACACCTGCACCTGAGCTTGCAGCACGGTGACGACATGATCCTCAAGCGGATGAAACGGCGGCACCTGCGCGACGATGCCATCCGCTTTGCCGAAGAGGCGCGCAAGCTCCGCCCCGACATGACCTTTGGCGCGGATATCATTGCGGGCTTTCCCACCGAGACGGATGCGATGTTTGAAAACTCGTTGCGGCTGGTGGAGGATTGCGATCTCACATGGTTGCATGTCTTCCCCTACTCTGCACGTCAAGGCACCCCCGCGGCCCGTATGCCCGCCGTGAACGGCGCGGTGATCAAGGAACGGGCCGCGCGTTTGCGCGCCGTGGGGGATGCACAGGTCACACGTCATCTGACAGCGCAGCAGGGGCAGTTTCATCACATCCTGATGGAAAGCCCCACGATGGGCCGCACGGCGCAATTTACGGAAACCCGTTTCAAGGTGCCCCAGACAGAAGGCGCGATCGTTTCCGCCCGCATCATCGGCCAGCAGGAAACACATCTGTTGGCCTGAGAATGGCGTTAAGCGCACATGGGCCCGCCGCTTTTGCGGGGCTCACAGGTTTGACAGGTTCTGGCGACGCAAGACAGGAACCTGATCTATTACAAAAAAGGCCTTCCCGATCATCATGATCGGGAAGGCCTGTTCTTTTTCGATCGTCGAAGGTTAAGCTCAGTCTTCCTTGTGCTTGACCGGAGCCCAAAGACGTTTGTTTGTGAGGTACAGAAGGACCGACAACAGCGTGAGGAAGACAACACCGGCAAATCCGGCTTGCTTGCGGGCCATCAGCTTGGGTTCGGCGGTCCACATCAGGAACGCTGCAACATCCTTGGCTTCACTATGCAGATCAGCCTCGTGACCGTCGTCGAATTCCACATCGTCGCCGTACAGGGGCTGCGCCATGGCAATCCAGCTGCCTTCAACCGTGGAAACACCATTCTCGTCCCTGCAGGAGTCGGGAATGCCGCCGTTCGGGAATGCCTTGTTGTAGTAGCCCGCAAAATCTTCGGGGGCACATTCAGGCGGGTCTTCGTAACCAACCATCAAGGACGCAATATATTCCGGGCCGCCGATACCCTTGAAGAACTGGTTGATACCCAGACCGTATGGCCCGTGGAAGCCTGCGCGGGCCTTGGCCATCAGGCTAAGATCGGGTGCCGTTTCCATTGCGGATTCCGGAAAGTGATCGACCGGGGTGGCGGGACGAAAATCGTCCAGTTCCTCGTCGAATACTTCGTAGCGTTCCGCGTAGGCAAACACCTGTTCTTCGGGCAACTGTGGGCCGCCGTCATCTGAAAGGGTGCGGATCGGCACGAACTTCATACCATGGCAAGCCGAACAGATCTCGGTATAGATTTTCAGGCCACGTTGCAGCTGGTTGGCGTCGAAGGACCCGAAAGGCCCTTCGAACGAGAAGTCGAAATCTTCGACATGTGCTTCGGCGCCAGCCGCATAGGCAGCGGACCCTGTAAGGCCCATGGCGACAACGGCCGAGATGAGTGTTTTCTTGATCATTGTCTGGTCCTTACTCTGCTGGGTTGACCAGCGTCTTGGTGCCGCCTGTTTTCGAAGCATAGTGCTTCGAGAAGTCGGCTTCGATCGTGTCAGGCTGTGCCACCGGTTTCTCGATCACACCCAGAAGCGGCATGATCACCAGGAAGTACGCGAACCAATAAGCCGAAGCGATCAATGAGAAGGTGGCGTATGGTTCTTCCGCAGGCATCGCACCCAGCCACATCAGGGCGAAGAAGTCGATGACCAACAGCGCGAACCACCACTTGAACATCGGACGATAGCGGCCGGACCGCACCGAAGATGTATCAAGCCAAGGCACCAGCGCCATGACTGCAATCGCACCGAACATCGCCAGAACACCAAAGAACTTGGCGTCGATGATGCCACCCGTCACGAAGGACGCGATCTGTACGACCCACACTTCGGAAGTGAAGGCACGCAGGATCGCGTAGAACGGCAGGAAGTACCATTCAGGCACGATGTGTGCAGGTGTCGAAAGCGGGTTCGCCTCGAGGTAGTTGTCGGGGTGACCCAGATAGTTCGGCATGAAGCCCACGATCGCAAAGAATACGACCAGGATCACGGCTAGCGCGAACAGGTCTTTCATCACGAAATAGGGCCAGAAGGGCAGCGTGTCTTTCTGCGCTTCTTCCTTGGAACCGCGACGGACTTCGACACCTGTGGGGTTGTTGTTGCCGGTGGTGTGGAAGGCCCAGATGTGCACGATCACAAGACCGGCAATCACGAAGGGCAGCAGATAGTGCAGGCTGAAGAAACGGTTCAGCGTCGCGTTATCGACCGCAGGTCCGCCCAAAAGCAGCGTTTGCAGGCTTTCCCCGATGAACGGGATCGCACCGAACAGACCCGTGATAACGGTGGCACCCCAGAAGGACATCTGGCCCCAAGGCAGTACGTACCCCATGAACCCTGTCGCCATCATCAGCAGATAGATCAGCATACCGATGATCCACGTGATCTCACGCGGGGCTTTGTACGACCCGTAATACAGGCCACGGAAGATGTGCGCATAAACCGCAACAAAGAACAGCGAAGCGCCGTTTGCGTGCATGTACCGCAGCATATAGCCGCCGTTCACGTTGCGCATGATGTGTTCGACGGACGCAAAGGCCATGTCGACCTGAGGTGTGTAATGCATCGCCAGAACGATACCGGTTATGATTTGCAGCACCAGACAGAACGTCAGAACGATACCCCAGATCCACATCCAGTTCAGGTTCTTTGGCGTGGGCAGCATCAGTGTATCGTACAAGAGCCCGGCAATCGGCAGGCGACGATGAAGCCACTTCTCGCCGTTTGACGTCGGCTCGTAATGGTCGTGAGGAATTCCAGCCATTCCAGTTCTCCCTTAACCTAGTTGAATCGTGGTTTCGTCCACGAACTGTGCAATCGGAATATCAAGATTGCGCGGCGCTGGACCTTTGCGGATCCGGCCCGCTTCATCATAGTGCGACCCGTGGCAAGGGCAGAACCAACCGCCAAAATCGCCCGCGCCATCACCGATCGGCACACAGCCGAGGTGGGTACAGACGCCGATCATGACCAGCCATTCCCCGTTTTCATCCAAGCTGCGATTCTCGTCCGTTGCGGGTGCCTCGCCCGACAAATTCGGGTTCTGTGCGACCTGGTCTGGCAGATCATCAAGAGAGACGGCACGCGCCGCTTCGATTTCTTCAGCAGTACGGCGACGGATGAACACAGGCTTGCCCAAAAACTTTACCGTCAACTGCGAGCCTTCGGAGACACCGGACACATCGACACGGATCGAGGCCAAAGCCTGAACATCCGCCGAAGGGTTCATTTGGTTGACCAGCGGCCAGACAGCAGCGCCAACGGCGACCGCACCTGTACCTGCTGTGGCGTAGTAGAGGAAATCCCTCCGGGTGCCTGCGTGATCTTCTGCTTGGGACACGGGTTAACTCCAAATCAAGGGCCGAAAGAGCCATGAAAGTTACGGGCGGAGCACAAGCCCCACCTTTATTATGTCGTTATCTAGCGGGATGGGCGGGGCGCGTCCAGATACCTTTGACGCGCAAACCGTCGCAGGGTGGCATTCAGAACACGTTAAACCGCGCGATTTCCGGCGTAAATTACTTTGGCGGCGCGGTCGCCTGCATGGAAGGGCGCGAATCAAATTCCCGTGCCCAGTTCGCCAGCGCGTCGTTGCCTTTGCGCCAGTTGCGGGTGTCGTGGCGGAAATCCAGATACCCCAAAGCACATCCCACGGCGATCTGCCCCATGTCCAGTGGGCCCGACAGATGGCTGACCCAACGGGCATTCAGCGCAGCAACCGCGCGGTCGATCTTGCCCCACTGCCCTTCGATCCATTCCTGCATCTGCTTGTCTTCGGGGCGCATCCGGCCTTCGTAAACCATCGACAGCGCCGCATCGAGGATCCCGTCCGCCGTCGCCTCCAGCGTCAGCGTATCCCAACGGCGCGCGCCCGTCGGGTACAGCTTGCCGCCTGCCCGGTCATCGAGATAGGCACAGATGACGCGGCTATCGTACAGCGTCGGCCCCTCGTCACGCTCCAGCGCGGGCACTTTGGTCAGCGGGTTTTTCGACAACAACGCCGCATCAGGGGCCAGTGGCGTCGTCACCATCGTCTCGAGCGTGACGTCATCAACCTGTCCGGTTTCGTGTAGCAGCACCATGACCTTGCGGACATAGGGCGAGGTCGGCGAATAATAAAGCTTCATGGCGGTCTCCTCCGGGATTTGGCCCGACTATTGCGGGCAAAACGACATAGCGCAATCGAATTGCTCAGCGGTCTGCGGCATCTCGCATCAGGGCAGCGATCATATCTGTTTCGGCCCCGAATCCATGATCCGCAGCACCTTGGGCCGCAGCAAGCCGCACGGTGTCCGGTTTGTTCTGCCCCAGCTTCCAGGTTCCATCGACGCCCGTGATGGTCATGCGGCAAGGCACGATCATCCGCATCAGCTTCTCCATCGTCTCGGGTTGCATCTTGGCCGTGCTCCAGGGCGCTTTGGGCAGCAGACGACCCTCGTACGCCGCAGATTGACGGTCAAGCAATGGTAGCAATTCATCCTGAGGTCGTAGCTCGAGCATGCCGGTCAGATGCACCGCGACGTAGTTCCATGTCGGCACCTGATCGTCGATCCCGTACCAGTCGGGCGAAATATAGGTATCTCCGCCACTGACTGCGATCTGGACAGGGATCGGTTCGCGCAAGGCCCGCGCGATCGGGTTCGAGCGCACCAGATGCAGATCGGCCCTGGCGCCATCGTCATTGAGCAAAAACGGCACATGCCCAAGCATCGGGCCATCCGGACCGTTGGCCGCGAGGATGCCAAAACCGCGCTCCCGTGCAAAAGCGATGTTCCGGGCTTGGTCGGCATCATGATAAATCGGATTGGGGTGCATGGGGCGCTGCCTGTCAGATGAGTGATTTTGACCTTGCAGCGCGCCGCGTGGCTTGGCAACGTGCAACCATTCTCAGGGCGGGGTGTAATTCCCCACCGGCGGTATGGGGACTTTGCGCCCCGAGCCCGCGAGCGGCCTTTAACGAGGTGTCAGCAGATCTGGTGCGATGCCAGAGCCGACGGTCATAGTCCGGATGAAAGAGAATGCGCATGCGCGGTCCCTTCGGGCCGTCCGCAGTCGTGATCGCCTTGGGTGACTTGTGTCGCTGACGTTAAAAAAGGAGATCACTATGACACACACCCGCTACGCCTTTGTCAAAGCCCGC
>JAGXHB010000121.1 GCA_024636425.1 Roseobacter sp. | reverse complement strand
GGCGATCCTTGCGGCGGGTGGTCTGGGTGCGGCCTGCGGTGTTGTCCTGCTCGAGACATCCTTTGCACTCGGCCTTGCGCTTTCCATTCTGTCGTACGCCGCGATCGGTGTGGGCGTTGGCGCGTCGGGGACATCTCTGCTGGCCTTGCTTGCCACGGCGACCGCCCCGCACCGTCGCGCGGCTGCCGCCACGATCACCTGGCTGATGATGATCTTTGGCATCGCAATGACCGCCGGCATCGTCGGATCCTTGCTGCACCCTTATTCACCCGGCCTGCTGGTCAGGGTCGTGGGCGCGGTCTGCCTTATTGCACTGGCGCTGACAGTCGCGGCCGTCTGGGGCATCGAACGCAGCGTGACGCCTGTGCGCGAGGCTGAAACGCTTCCCTTCCGTGAGGGTCTGGCCGAAATCTGGAGCGAACCGCGGGCGCGAAATTTCACCATCTTCGTGTTTCTGTCGATGACCGCCTATTTCATGCAGGAACTGATCCTCGAACCGTTTGCGGGCCTCGTCTTTGGCCTGACCCCAGGACAGACCACCCAGCTGAGCGGGATGCAGAACGGCGGTGTGTTCATGGGCATGCTGCTGGTCGGCATTGCGGCGACAGGCTTCAAATTCGGGTCGCTGCGCAATTGGGTCGTCGCGGGCTGTCTGGGCTCATGCATCGCGCTTTGTGCGATTGCGACGGTGGGAGCGATGCAGAGTGCAGGGCTTTTGAACATCACGGTGATCGCGTTGGGGTTCTTCAACGGCATGTTCGCTGTTGCCGCGATCGGGTCGATGATGGCACTGGCCGGGCAAGGCAAGGACCGCCGCGAAGGAACGCGGATGGGCCTCTGGGGTGCCGCTCAGGCGGTCGCCGCCGGCTTTGGCGGGCTGATGGGTGCAGCACTGGTCGATCTTTTCCGTCTGGGTGCGCTTTCGGATGCGCAGGCTTTCGGCACTGTCTTTCTTATCGAAGCGGCGATCTTTATCGCGGCTGCCCTTATGGCCGCGCGCATCATGTCGCGCACGGCCCCCACCTCAATCGCTGTTCCGGGAGAATGAAGCATGTATGATGTCGTCGTTATCGGGGGTGGACCGTCGGGAGCCACAGCCGCAGAGGATCTGGCCCGCTCGAACGTGAAAGTTGCTTTCATCGACAAGGATGGACGCATCAAGCCCTGCGGAGGTGCCATTCCCCCCCGGCTGATTGCGGATTTCAACATCCCCGACGAACAGCTTGTCGCCAAGATCAACACCGCGCGCATGATCTCCCCGACCGGGCGGCAGGTCGATATCCCCATCGAAGATGGCTTTGTCGGCATGGTGGATCGTGAGAAGTTCGACGAATTCCTGCGCAAGCGGGCCGTGTCCGCGGGGGCGACCCGCTATAGTGGAACGTTCACCAAAATCGACCGCGATGCAGAGGGCACCCATGTCAACTTTCGCTGCAAGGAAACCGGCGAAACCCGCCGCCTGACGACCAGACTGGTCATCGGCGCAGATGGCGCACGCTCCAACGTCTGCCGTCAGGAAGTGCCCGGCGGCGACAAGATACCTTACGTCATCGCCTATCACGAGATCATCGAAGCCCCGAAGGATCTGGTTGGCACGACATATGACCCCAGGCGCTGCGACGTGATTTATGACGGTAGAATTTCGCCAGATTTCTATGGCTGGGTGTTCCCGCATGGCGAACATGCAAGCATTGGCATGGGCACCGAAGTACCGGGCGTTGACCTCAAGATGGCGACGGCTGCCTTGCGCGCCAGCGCCGGCCTGACCGATTGCAAGACCATCCGGCGCGAGGGAGCACCGATCCCGCTGCATCCGATGGACAAATGGGACAATGGCCGCGACGTGGTTCTGGCGGGCGATGCTGCAGGTGTTGTCGCGCCTTCCTCGGGCGAAGGGATTTTTTATGCCATGGTCGGGGGCCGGGTTGCGGCAACCGCAGCCGCTGCAACGCTCGCATCAGGTCGGGTCAAAGACCTGCAACTGGCGCGCAAGCTGTTCATGCGCGAACATAAATCGGTGTTCAAGATCCTTGGTGCAATGCAGCGCGCGTACTACAAAAGCGACATGCGCCGCGAACGGTTCGTGTCCTTGTGCCACGATGTAGACGTTCAACGGCTGACATTCGAAGCCTATATGAATAAAAGGCTCGTGAAGGCGAGACCTCTCGCGCATATCAAGATCGGGATCAAGAATCTGGCACATCTTGCAGGCATCGTTGCGGTGACACGCGTATGAGTGTGATGATTCCAGCTTGGGTCGGCGGGGCGCTGGCCCCCGTCGAAAAGCTGGAGGTCCACAAGCGCGGCCTGCGCCATAAGGCCATTTCTGTGTTTGTGATGCGCGGCACGGAAACGCTGATCCAGCGCCGCGCGCTTGAAAAATACCATACACCGGGTCTGTGGGCGAACGCCTGCTGCACCCATCCGTTCTGGGAAGAACCCCCTCTGGCCTGCGCCAAACGCCGGCTTGAGGAAGAGCTGGGGATCAGCGGTCTGCGCCTGAACCACCGCGATCAGGTGGAGTATCGCGCCGATGTGGGCAACGGCCTGGTCGAACATGAGCTTGTCGATATCTATACTGCCGAAGCGATAGCCCTGACCGATCTGAACCCCAACCCGTCAGAGGTGATGGATACCGCGTGGGTCGGCCTGGACGAACTGGCGCGACAGACGCGCGAAACCCCCGAAAAGTTCACCCCTTGGCTTCGGATCTATCTGGCCGATCATATGGACACCATCTTTGCCGGTTAGCGCGGCTCATCGCACTTTGGTGCCGACCCTGACCTGACCCACAGCCTCAAGCGCCATGGCGGCAATATCAATCGCGGTCATGCCCGCATCGGCGTACATTGCGTCGGGCGACGCCTGTTCGATAAACCGGTCCGGCAGTGTCATGGTGCGGATCGCGCAGCGCCCGTCCAGCAATCCGTCATTCACCAGATCATGCAGCACCATCGCACCAAAACCGCCGCGTGCGCCCTGTTCGATTGTGATCAGCGCCTTGTGATGGCGCAGCAATTGCCGGATCAGGTCACGGTCCAGCGGCTTGGCAAACCGTGCGTCGGCGATTGTCACGCTGACACCCTGTTCGGCCAGCTTGTCGGCGGCGCGCAGACATTCCGACAGATGCGCGCCAAAGCTGAGCAAAGCGACGTCCGATCCTTCGCGCACAATACGGCCCTTGCCGATCTCGATAACCTTGCCCCGCTCGGGCAATGCGACGCCCGTGCCTTCGCCGCGCGGATAGCGGAACGCAATCGGTCCTGCGTCATAGGCGGCGGCAGTGGCGACCATGTGCATCAGCTCGGCTTCGTCGCTGGCGGCCATGACCGTCATGTTCGGCAGGTTCGACAGATAACCGACATCAAATGCACCGGCATGGGTCGCACCGTCCGCACCGACCAGTCCGGCGCGATCAATGGCAAAGCGCACAGGCAGGTTCTGCAACGCCACATCATGCACGATCTGGTCATAGCCGCGCTGCAGGAACGTCGAATAGATCGCGCAGAACGGCTTTAGCCCGCTTGCGGCCATACCGGCGGCAAAAGTCACGGCGTGCTGTTCGGCGATACCCACATCAAAGACGCGTTTGGGGAACCGCTTGGCCAGAATATCAACGCCTGTACCTGATGGCATCGCAGCGGTTACAGCGACAATCTTGCTATCCGCTTCCGCCTCACGCGTCAGGGCGGTCCCGAAAACTTTGGTATAGCTTGGCGCGTTGGGAATGGATTTCGCCTGCACACCGCTTGCGACATCGAAGGTCGACACGCCGTGATATTTATCAGCCGACGTTTCGGCGGGAGCGTAGCCCTTGCCTTTGACGGTACAGCAATGGATCAGCACCGGCCCCGTCGCCCGGGCATGAGCCGCGCGCAAGACCGCCATCAACTGGCCCATGTCATGCCCGTCAATCGGGCCCATATAGGTGAAACCCAGTTCTTCGAATAACGTGCCCTGTGTACCTGCAACGCCGGTCACCAACTGGCGCGCACGCCGTGCGTGATCCCGCAAGGGGCCTGGCAAGGCAGCTTCAAAGCCTTGTTGCAGCTTCGCTAGCGGGCTGTCGTAAAGACCCGACAGGTATTTCGACATCGCGCCAACCGGCGGATCAATCGACATTTCATTATCGTTCAGGATCACGAACATCCGCCGCCCCATGGCACCTGCGTTGTTCATGGCCTCGTACGCCATCCCCGCACTGATCGACCCGTCCCCGATCACGGCAACGGCGTCACCTGTGGGCTGGCCCATATCCCGTCCGACGGTAAACCCCAAAGCCGCCGAGATCGAAGTTGACGAATGTGCTGCGCCAAATGGGTCGTAAATGCTTTCGCTGCGTTTGGTAAATCCGCTGATTCCGCCTTCCTGCCGCAGGGTCTGCATGCGGTCACGCCGCCCTGTCAGAACCTTGTGCGGATAGCACTGATGTCCGACATCCCAAACGATCTTGTCGCGGGGTGTGTCGAAAACCGCGTGCAGCGCGACTGTCAGTTCAACAACTCCCAAGGATGACCCAAGATGGCCGCCGGTCACGGAAACCGCCTCGATGACCTCGTTGCGCAGTTCTCGGGACAGGGCTGCCAGGTTTGCATCACTTAGCCCGCGCAGATCAGAGGGGCTCGAGATACCATCAAGGAGCGGTGTGGAAGAACGGGACATAGGATGTGCCTTTCCAAGCAGCTTGGGTTCCTTGCGGCATCACGAGAACGGATTCTCGTGATGCCGCGTCCTGTCGCCAACAGGAAGGGAACCGGAACGGTACGGTAAGTTGTACCGTCCCTGAGATCGGATCATCCCCGCCGGGCTGATCCGAACCGGCGCATCAGGGGCGCATCATGCGCCCCCGACGATCACACGATGTCTGACGTCGCAGGCACCCGGTCGATCAGAAACGAAAGCGACGGGTCGGCCGCTTCCTTCGATTCCGGTGGCAGCAGGCCGGCAAACCAGACCATGACCATCGCAATCACCAGCATGACCACACAAAAGATTGCAGCGTATCCGGCTCCCTTCAGCATCAGCGCGGTTACATCTGCTGTGATGCGGAAGTTACCGTTCGACGTACGCAGGTAGTCATTATTATCGCTCATGAGCTCTCTCCTTAGTACTGCGGTGCGTAGTTATGGGCTTGCGCCCAGATGAACCAGTTTTCGACAACGGTACCGGACAGCAGTATCCCGATCCCGCCTGTCAGCGGTGTCAGAACAGCGAACCACCAAGCCCAACGGTGAATGGATTCCATCGTCGCGTTGAATCCCATCGTCCAGCGCCAGAACAATGCGGCGCGTTCAGATGCCGTGCCACGGTCGACAATCTGTTCAATCTCGCGTTCGCCACCGAAACGGCTCACCGCCAGAATGGTCGCCCCATGCATCGCGAACAGCAGGGCCGATCCGTACAGGAACGCAATCGAAAGCGCGTGGAACGGGTTGTAGAACAGGTTGCCATGCGTGATCGAAAAGAGGTTTGTCCAGTCCAGATGCGAGAAGATCCCGTAGGGCACCGCCACCGACCACGATCCCATCAGGATCGGACGGAAGAAGTTGAGAACGAAGATCAGCCACAGCAATGCAGCAAAAGCCCAGGCAACATGCTTGCCCATGCCCAGTTCCTCGGCGCGGCGATAGGTGCGCACCCACCAGGCGATACAACCTACTGCAAAGAAGAAGCTGGAGATGATCCACCATCCGCCTTCATTGAGCGGGGCAAAGCCCAGACCGTAATCCTCGGAAGGCGGCTCCAGCGACATCCAGAACAGATCGCGGAAGAAGATACCGATAGAATAATCCGCCTGCGCCCAGAAGTTCATGCCGATGATGAAGAACCACAGGCCAAAGCCTACGACTGCGATCATCCCGAAACTGCCCAGATGCACCGGACCGACCTGCGCGTTGCCAAACAGCCCCGCCAAGGTGGAAAAGCCCGGTTTCTTCGTGCGCCGCTCTGCGGTGGCGGCGCTGTCTATGACACCCAATTCGGCTGGCCCTTGGACCTGAACCTGGGTGAAGATGTTTTGATATTCAGCCATGTCTCATATCTCCTTACAGGTCAGCCCACCAGGGCAATTCAAGGTACCAGTCCCACCAGACGACCCACTGGTCGAACCAGACGGTTCCCGAAATCACGATACAGACCGCACTCCAGAACCCCGCCATCAGCGCCAGGAACAGACCGACGCGGTGGATGCCGAGCGGACCGACCGAATAGCCGATCAGATCACGGAAATAGGTATCTTCGTGGTCAGGCGTGCAGATCTCGTTGCCTTTGGTCGGATTGACGGCCGACAGAACCAGCGATCCGTGCAAGGCAAGGGCGACTGCCGTGACCCAGAAGAAGCTGATCGCAACCATGTGCGCCGGGTTATAATGGAAGTTGCCGTAGGCGTAGCCAACGTTGTTCACCCAATCAAGGTGGCTGAAAATCCCGTAAGGAAATCCGTGACCCCATGCGCCCATCAGGATGGGGCGGATGATCACCAGCGTGACATAGGCAAGGATCGCGATGCCAAAGGCGAAGGGGACGTGATACCCCATGCCAAGTTTCCGGCAAATCTCGACTTCGCGCATCATCCAGCTGATGAACGCGCCGGTCGCGCAGATCGTGATAATCTGCCACAAACCGCCTTCGGCCAGCGGTGCCATGCCAAGCCCGACCTCAAGCGACGGTGGTTCGATCGAAATCAGCCACGGGTTCCAAGTGTCGCCCAAAGCGGCACCGTAAAAGATCAAAATGGTCCCTAGGACCGTAAAAAATATAGTCGTGACGCCAAAAAAGCCGACGTAAAAGGGCCCAACCCAAAAGTCGAACAGATCACCACCGACAAGCGTCCCGCCCCGGACGCGGTATTTTCTTTCGAAGCTGAGCAGTGCCATCTTCAAACTCCATTGTTTACCGGCGGGCACGTGTCAGACGCGCGTCGGTCATGCTGCGATTTGGTTTGCCGGGGGCGGGGATACCCTCGCCCACGGCTGTATTTATGGTCGAAGATCGGGGCTTACTCAGCCGCCATCTCCGCACCGAATGCCCGTGTAAACCAGTTGGTATTCGGGTTGCTCAGCAGGACGAGGTGAATCATCACAGCCAGCAGGAAGAGAAATACGCCCTGTGCCACGAAAACGCGGCGTGGGTCGAAGATCATCCAGATTTTGTAGAATTGTGCCATTGTGTTGGTCTCCTTACCAAGCGAACCAAGGAAGCTTGATGTACGTCAGGATATGAGCAACCACGGCCACGATCGTGAAGATCGCGAACCCGCTCATATACACCGAGTGCAGCTCCTGGGCCTGCTCGTCTGTGAGACCTGTGAATGACAGGTCAGATTTATCAGCCATGAATCTTCCTCCGGAAAATAGAACTGAGCCGCGCAACCCCCGCGGTCGGGGTATGACGGGGGCTCATCCCCCGCCGTTATTCACTGGTCCCTGACAGGGATCAGCGAAATTCCGAATGCACGATCATGCAGAAAAGATGATCGGCGTTATGATATTGGCCTGGCTCCAGGCAGCCTTGATCGGGCTTTTCTCCGGCAGGCGCATCTGGCGGGTCGCGGTCAGCGCCCAGGTCAGACAGGCCAGCGGCAAGGTCGCCACGAAGATGACGGCGAAATACGCAATGTATTCGCGCTTGTGGCCACCGCGCGTGCTGCGCTGTTCCATCATCGGTGTGTCTGTTGTGAAATCTGTCATTTTGAACCTCCTAAGGCGGGTTGCAGACGATCAATGGTCTCCAGCACGACGCGTTCGGCACCGGAGTCGAGCGCGGCCTTCTCTGCGGCATCGCGCAGGGATTTAGCCGCAGAAATGCGGGTCAGTATGGGGTGGGTCGCGACGATCTCGTCCAGACGGCGCTGCGCGTCTTCGTCCCACGGGAAATCGCGGCGCAGCGGTGTCGGGGTCGCGGTGTCGCCCGCGTCCATTTCAGACCCCAGCGGCAGGATATGGAACAGCGCGTCAAACAGGCTGTTGCAGACTTCCTGCACCAGATAGGTCGCACCGGCGTAGCCCATGAAAGGCGTGCCCGTCGCGCGTCGGATCGCAGCCCCCGGAAAGCTGGCGGGGATAAAGCTTGGTGCTGGGCCGTGGCCGGATTTCATCTCGGCCAGGTACATCTTCTCGTTGATCGACCCCATCACGATCAGCGGGCGCTTCGAATGCATCATGGCGCGGACGTCGTCGTTGTCGGTCTTCTTGCCGCGCAGGCGCGCGACCGCGAAGGCGCACGGCAGGCCCAGATCATCCTCAAGATATTTCCGGATGCCCCGCGTGTAGGTCTCGTTTG
>JAGXHB010000120.1 GCA_024636425.1 Roseobacter sp. | reverse complement strand
TGGCGCAATACGGCGATATGGACGTCTCCGTGCTGGACGAAAAGCCGCCCGGCCGCAAACCGATCCGCACCGCGCTGGTCAGCACCGACAGGACGGAAGAGGTTGTGGGAAGACTGCGCGCCGCGATTGTCGAAGGGCGGCAATGTTACTGGGTCTGCCCGCTGGTCGAGGAAAGCGAAGTCAGTGATCTGACCGCGGCTGAAGAACGCTTCAAACGCTTGCGCGCGGTGTTGGGAGAAGGCGTCGTCGGGCTGGTCCACGGTCAGATGCCCCCCGCTGACAAGGACGCCGCGATGAAAGCGTTCCAACAGGGCGACACCAAGGTGCTGGTCGCGACGACCGTGATCGAGGTGGGGGTGGATGTGCCCAACGCCAGCATCATGGTGATTGAGAGGGCCGAGAGCTTTGGTCTGGCGCAGCTGCACCAGCTGCGGGGTCGTGTCGGGCGGGGGCAAGCGGCATCGACCTGCCTGCTGATGTATCAGGCCCCCTTGACCGAAACGGGCCGCCAGCGGCTGGAAGTGCTGCGCGAGACCGAGGATGGTTTCGTGATCGCGGAAACCGACCTCAGGATGCGGGGCACGGGCGATCTGATCGGCACTGCGCAATCCGGTGTGCCCCGTTTCCGCGTGGCGGATCTGGAAAAGCAAGCGGCGCTGATGGAAATTGCGCAATCGGACGCACGCAAGTTGCTGGCCGATGACCCTGATCTGACCGGCCCAAGGGGCAAAGCCGCACGCCTGCTCCTGTGGCTTATGCGGCAGGATGAAGCGATCCGTTTGATTTCAGTGGGTTAGCGGCGACGTTCCACTTTGTTCGCAAATGTTCTCAAAAAGTTCTTTACACAGCGTAAATTAAATGAGAACAAAGGAGCAACAACAGAGGGAGTAAGCAGATGACGACACTCAAGACAGTCCGAGCTATCGCAAAGCGGTCGCAAGACACGCTTTTGCAGGACGCCGCCGGAATGGCAGCGTTGGTTGTTATTCTCGTCGTTGGTTTGCATCTTCCTTCTTTTGTCTGACTTTCTGCCTGCGCTTTCGTGGCGCTATGATCTGACTTGACGCATGTGTCCCAAACTTCATGCGTTCGACGTTTTACTGCCTGTCCAGCGTCGGAACTCGCCGGGGCGTCCCCTCCGGCACCGGATCAAAGCGAGCCTACGCGAATACCGCATCCTTGCGCCGCCATCCTTTCGGATGTGCGGCGTTTTTTTTGAGGGTTTGAAGATAGATCAGCTTGTTTGCGTGGTTTGCGTCGCGGCGGTTTCGGTCTGCCGCATCGCTTCGGCCATTGCTTCGATGCTGAGCAAGATGGACGCGTGCCGGTTCTTGTAGTCAACTGCGGGGGTCAGCACTTCAAATCCGTCGAAAGGGGCGTCCGGCACGGGCCCTTTCCCTTTCAGCATCGCCTTGAGCTGGTCACGCGCTGTTTCAACCTGCGCCAGCGTCGCTCCGACTGCAGCCTGCGCCGCAACGGCGGCAGCGGCCTGACCCAAAGCACAGGCTTTAACGTCCTGACCAAGATCCGACAGTGCGCCGTCCTTGACCACGACATCGACCGTCACGGTCGACCCGCAAAGCGGAGAGCGGCGCGTTACGGTGGCATCGGGATGCGGCAAGCGGCCAAGATGCGGAATATCCGCCGCCAGACCCAGAATACGGGCCGAATAGAGCTTGATCAGATCGGTTTCGGTGCTCATTGGCTGTTCCTTTCCGCGCATACCCCCTACATAATCTTTGCTGCGGATGATGCAAAAAGTAATTTAAGGGGATGCCCATGGATTTCGATCCCGACACACTGACATATAACGACGCTGGTCTGATCCCCGCCATTGCGCAAGATGCCGCAACGGGCGACGTGTTGATGATGGCGTGGATGAACCCTGAAGCTGTGAAAAAAACGCTCGAAACGGGCCGCGTGACGTATTGGAGCAGGTCGCGGCAGGCCTTCTGGATCAAGGGAGAAACCAGCGGTCACGTTCAGGAACTGGTTGAACTGCGGATCGACTGCGACCGCGATTGCCTGCTTGTCCGCGTTAACCAGACCGGGCCTGCGTGCCACACCGGGCGGCGCAGTTGTTTCTATACGCTGGTCGAGGATGGTGTCGAGCGGATCACGGCTGATCCTATGGTTTAAGGTAATGCCCTAAAGCCCTACCATGGAACGAATATTAGTCGGAGAAGCACCCTCGGCCCGAAACACGGCAATTGCCCGTGCATCATCCCGCTTCGCCAGCCGTTTGCCGTTTTCATCTCGGATCAGCGCGTGATGGTGATAAAGCGGCGGCTCGTGTCCCAGCAGATGCAGCAGCAAGACCTGAACCGGTGTGAAATCGAACAAGTCGATGCCGCGTACAACATGAGTGATGTTCTGACGTATATCGTCAACGGCAGAAGCAAGGAAATAGGCGGCGGTCTGGATGTCCTTGCGCCCGATCACGATGTCACCAACATCTGATATTAAACGTTCAAGGTCAATGGCATGAAGGCCACTCTTGATGGGACCGACCTCCCTGAATGAGAGCTCTGTGCCACGCAAGGCGGCGCAGGCCTTGTCCATATGCAGGCGCAGCGCATCGGTGTCGCTGCGGTCCTCCATGCTGCGCGCCTTGCAGGTCTGTGGATAGACGGCTTGCGCGACACCCTCTTGCGGGGCGGCCATCGCGGCGGCGATGTCCTTGCGACTGCACCCGCAGGGATAGGTCAGGCCAAATGAAGTTAGCCGTTCAACGTATTGATTATAAACGGATAGGTGCTCAGACTGGAACAAAGGCTCCGCATCCCATCTGATCCCGAGCCACTTTAGATCATCCAGCGTTTGCTGCACATATTCCGGCTTGCAGCGGTCGAGATCTGTATCCTCGAACCGCAGCAGAAATTGCCCGCCTGCCGCCCGCGCCATGTCATGCGCCAGCAAGGCGGAATAGGCGTGTCCCAGATGCAGCGGTCCCGTGGGGGATGGCGCAAATCGGGTGACGAAACTCACTCAGGCACGCTCACGCAGGAACGGGCGCGCCCGTCAGCCACGCCTGCCAGTCTTCCTTGGCGCGATCGGTATAGGCCTTGTAGCGGTCCTTGCGACCGCGCCTGCCTGATTTCAGCCCTTCAACCGGCGGGAACAGCCCGAAGTTTACGTTCATCGGCTGGAAGGTCTTAGCATCGGCGCCGCCGGTGATATGGGTGATCAGCGCACCTGTCGCGGTCGTGGGCGGGGGCGGCGTCACAGTTTCGCCGCGCATTTCAGCTACGGCCAGACGCCCTGCCAAAAGCCCCATCGCGGCACTTTCGACATAGCCCTCGACGCCCGTGATCTGGCCGGCAAAACGGATATTGGGCTGGCTGCGCAAGCGCATCTGGTCGTCCAGCAACGTCGGCGAGTTCAGGAACGTGTTGCGATGGATCCCGCCAAGCCGCGCGAACGACGCATTTTCCAGCCCGGGAATCATCCGCAGAACTTCGGTCTGCGCGCCGTATTTCATCTTGGTCTGGAAGCCGACGATATTATAAAGCGTGCCAAGCTTGTTGTCGCGGCGCAGTTGCACCACAGCATAGGGCTTGTTTTCGGGGTCATTGGCGTTGGTCAGGCCGACTGGTTTCATCGGGCCAAAGCGCAAAGTCTCGCGGCCGCGTTCGGCCATCACCTCGATCGGCAGACACCCGTCAAAATAGCCGGCGGTTTCGCCCTCGTGAAATTCGGTCTTGTCGGCGGCGAGCAGCGCGTCGATGAACGCTTCGTATTGATCCTTGGACATGGGGCAGTTGAGGTAAGCGGTGCGCTCTTCCTCGGTTTCGCCCTTGTCATAGCGCGACTGCATCCACGCTTTGCTCATGTCGATGCTGTCGTGGTAGATGATCGGGGCGATGGCATCAAAGAACGCCAGCGCCTCGGCACCGGTCTCGGCCGCAATCGCTTCGGCCAGCGCGCCGGATGTCAGCGGGCCAGTCGCAATGATCCAATGGCCGTCGCGGGGCAGCTCGGTGATTTCGCCATATTTTATCGTGATATTCGGATGCGCCATCAAGGCGTCCGTCACCGATTGCGCAAAGGGGTCACGGTCAACGGCCAATGCGCCGCCCGCAGGCAGGCGGTGTTTCTGCGCCGTCTGCATGATCAACCCGTTGGCCGCCCGCATTTCCCAATGCAGCAAGCCAACCGCGTTCTGTTCGTTGTCATCCGACCGGAACGAGTTCGAGCAGACCATTTCGCCCAGAAGTCCGGTCTGATGCGCGAATGTCCCGACCTTGGGTCGCATTTCGTGCAGCACGACGGAAACGCCTGAGTTTGCGGCCTGCCAGGCGGCTTCGGATCCGGCCATGCCGCCGCCAATGATATGAAGTGTATGTGTCATGCCGTGGATGTAGGGCAGCAGGCGCATCGGTGCAATACCAAGACGCCGCTCAGTCATCTGCCGCGGTGTTATGATATTAGGGGAGGGGGAGATTTTTGGGGTCGCCGCTGCGGGAACGGTCGGTCAGTGAGAGGCTGACCTGGAGGGACCTTCCGCCGGCGGCGACCCAAAATCATCAAGGCATATGCCTTGTCATATTTGTGCCTCAAATATGCCCGAATTGCCAGCCCTAAATCTGCAACAATCCATTTCAAAACGGAAACAGTACCGCCGGGCTATTGTTCCCAGCGGGGATCGCGCTTTTCCAGAAACGCGCTGATCCCTTCTTCGGTGTCGCGGTGCAACATGTTTTCGACCATCACGTCGCCTGTGTAGGCATAGGCCTGATCGACCGGCAGCTGAAGCTGATGGTAAAACGCCTGCTTGCCGATCTTGACCGCCGTCCCCAGCTTGGCGGCGATCTGGTCGGCAAGGGCCTGGGTCTCCTGCGCCAGATCCTGTTGAGCCACGACGCGATTGACCAGACCGAGTTCGCGTGCACGCGCTGCGTCAATGAAGTCGCCTGTCGTGAGCATCTCGAACGCCTGTTTGCGCGGGATATTGCGGCTCAGCGCCACCATCGGGGTCGAGCAGAACAGCCCGATATTCACGCCGTTGACGCCGAACCGCGTCCCTTCGGCAGCAACAGCAAGATCGCATGTGGCAACCAGTTGGCATCCAGCGGCCGTTGCGATGCCGTGGACCTGCGCAATGACCGGCTGCGGCATCGACTGGATACGTGCCATCACGCGGCTGCACCGCTCGAACAGATCACGAAACCCAGCGGCACCGCCGTCTTCGGCCTGCCGCAAAGCAGTCATTTGTTTCAGATCATGCCCCGCACAAAAGGCTTTGCCGCGCCCGGCAAGGGTAACCACCCGGATCTCGGGCGTGTCTGCGATGTCATCCAGCGTGGTTTGCAATGCGGCGAGCATTTCGTCGGACAGCGCATTCAGCCGTTCTGGGGCGTTCATGGTCAGACAGGCTGTCGCACCGTCACGTGTCACTTCCAGAATTGTCATCTTGCTCTCCCTTGCGATTTGCCAGAGCCTAGCGCCGACATATGACGGAGTACAAGTATGCCAATCATGATGGATGCCGACTCGCTGGCGGTTTTTATGAAAGACGTGTTCAAGCAGGTCGCAGACGACTTTGCGATTGACCACGTCGGGGAAAACGAGCTGACCACGCGGCTGTTAGTGGGGGACCGGCATCTGCGCCCCGGCGGAACGGTGTCGGGCCCGTCGATCTTTGCGCTGGCCGATGTCAGCGCTTATCTGATGACGCTGGCGCGGATCGGTCCCAAGGCGCTGGCTGTCACGACAAACTGCTCGATTGATTTCATGCGCAAACCTGCGGCGAATGTCGATCTGATCTCGAAAACACGGCTGTTGAAGCTGGGCAAGTTGCTGTCGGTTTGTGACGTGCTGGTCTATTCCGACGGGATGGAGGATCCCGTGGCGCGCGCGTCTTTGACCTACGCCATTCCACCAAAGTAGATTGTACTGCTTTTTGGGGGTACAAATGAAAAATGGGCCGGTGGATACCGGCCCAAGTGAAGAGGTCTGCAAGGCACCACAGGGACGCTATGCCTTCCAGAACACCCGCATCGACTCGTCACGAGCCTGCTGAGGTGTCAGTCCTACGTCTTTCAGCTGCCAGGGCTCCAAGCGCGCAAGGGCCTTGCGGGTGCTGCGACGTGTTGCGATTGTCGTGACATAGACCGCGAATTTGACCGCAATAACAGCAAGCACCGGCGTGCTGCGCTGGTTGAGAACTGCCACCGCTTCGGTGGAGAGGGTCAGGGTCTGTGTCATGAGAAACTCCTTTGGTTCGATTGTATTGACACAATGTTACATTTTTCCGTATGTTATGCGTACAAAATGCGATACATCTTGAAAAGGAAAACATTGTAATGAGTACAATTTGGCAACCGACGCTCAAGGACGGGCAGGGGCCTAAGTACAAAGCCGTTGCTGCCAGCATTCGCGAAGGTGTGAGCAGCGGCAGTCTTGCCATCGGTGACCAACTGCCGCCGGTGCGCGATCTGGCCTGGCAGCTCAAGATCACGCCGGGCACCGTTGCGCGGGCCTATTCCATCCTCACGGACGAAGGACTTTTGACGGCGGGCGTCGGGCGGGGCACTTTTGTCGCAGCACCAAAGCACGTGCCCGAAGACGATGTGTGGTCCCACCCCAACCCCTTGCCCGAAAGCGATGCCGTCAATCTGCTGAGCCCGCGGATGCCGGACCAGGGGCAGGTCGCGCTGATCCGCGCAGCATTGCGCCAGATCGCCGACAGCCCCGCCATGGATATGCTGAACTACCCCACGCGCGATGCTTACCGGGCGGCGCGCGAAGCTGTGGTGAACTGGCTGTCGGATGTCCCACTTGGGCCTTTGACAGAACAGGACATCATCCTTGCCCACGGCGGGCAAAGCGCCATCACGCTGGTGTTGCAGGCGATCATGTCGGGGCCCAAACCTGTGATGCTGGTCGAGGATCTGTCCTATGCCGGGTTTCGCCGTGCCGCCGAACTGGCCCGTGCCGAGGTGATCGGGGTCGAGATGGATGATCACGGCGTCATCCCTGAAGCCCTTGAGGCGGCCGCGCGG
>JAGXHB010000119.1 GCA_024636425.1 Roseobacter sp. | reverse complement strand
AGCGCCCGGATCAGCGGATTGCCAATCAGCTTTTCGTCGAAGGGCAGGATCGCGGTCAGCTCATCGCCACGGCGCTCGAACTCGATCCCCAGAAACTTGATATACGGAACACCCCCGACAAGGGCACGCAGCGCACCGTCACGGCGTTTCTTGATGACCTGTACGGCTTCGGGTTTCTTGCGGTCCGTCATCGCGTGCCCTCCACCACGAAGCTGCCTGTGGCGGTGGCCACGGCGCTGCCGTCTTCCTCGTCATGGGCGGTGGCGCGCACAAAGGCCACCGACCGTGTCACATGATAACATTCCGCCCGCGCCGTGATTCTTTGGCCGGGCCGGGCGGCGCGCAGGTATTCAATCCGCAGATCAATCGTCGCGGTGCTGCCGGGATGGCTCGGGTGGCTCATGACCGCCGCACCGCAGCAGGTATCCATCAACGCCGATACGGCCCCGCCATGAATGACGCCTGTCCGCGGATCTCCGACCAGCTTGTCATCATAAGGCATGGCGATCACGGCAACGCCGTCTTGCAGGTCTTCAAGCGCCATCCCAAGTGCACTGCTGAAGGGCAGCGCTGAAATGAACTGGCGGGCGATCCGCACCTTGTCGGGCTGTTGATCTGACATATTGATCCTTTTTACGACGTTCTGCGCCATAACACCCCTTGCGCGGGACAAGGGCAACCCCGCCTGTTGCGCTTGGCAGGTCTTGCGCATAGTTTCTGGAACTGAGGAGATCACGATGCCAGATAAACGCCTGAGTTTTAAGGAAATGTGTGCTGAATTCGATGTCACGCCGCGCACTTTGCGGTATTATGAATACATCGAATTGCTGCACCCCGAACGCGACGGGCGCGCGCGCTCTTATGGCCCGCGCGAAATTGCGCGGATGAAGCTGATCATGCGGGGGCGCAAGTTCGGCTATTCGCTCGAGGGTATCCGCCAGTGGCTGTTGATCTATGAGAATGAAGGAACCGAGGCGCAGATGCGGGCGTGGGTCGAAAGCGCGGACCGGCAGCTTGTGGAACTGGCAGAACAGCGCGCCCAGCTTGAAGACGCTATGGCAGAACTTCAGCGCCTGCGCGACGACACCGCAGAGGCGCTCCGCAAACTGTCATGAATGAAGCGGTCTTCGCATCAGCTCCAGCTCGGCCGTGCCGGCTACACGCTCAATATCTGCCGACAGGACAATGATCTGGGACACGAGGTCACAATCAACAACCGATGCGAGGTTATAGGCAGCATCCTCGCATAGCTTCGCCGCCGCGCGCAGCTCCGCCACGCCATCCGATGTGCCGAGCGGATCAATATCCCGGACCTCCGCTTCAGGTCTGGAGAAAAACTGTCTGTAAATGTTCCTGAGAAGTGCCAATGTGATGTTACCCTAACTTTTGGTTCACATCTCCTAGCGGGATTGCCGGGCCGACACATGTCACGCATTTACGTCACAGCAGATCATCGCCGGAATGGCTCAGCAGACCAGTCCTGATCGCTCGGACGACAGCGCTCGTGCGATCGGTCACCCGCAGTTTTTCGAACATCCGCCGTGTGATCGTATCGACCGTGTGACGTGATACCCCCATGATCGACGCAATCACGGAGTTGCTTTTGCCACGCGCGATCCAGCGCAACACCTCAAGCTCGCGCGGCGACAGCTTTTGATAGGAGGCACGGTCGCCCGATGTCAGCGTGCAAAATTGGAGATGGGCGCATTGCGCCGCCATTTGCAGCTCAAAAACGTGATCTTTGGACCGCCGCGCCGCATCCGCGTGGAACCCGACACCCACCACAGCATTGCGGGAATTCGGACCGTAAACCTGAAACGCGATCCCGTTGTAGATCCCCTCTTGCTTGAGAATGTCGAGATATTTCTGCTGGCTTGCCGAAAGATCGACAATATCAGGCGTGTCCGACCAGTAAAACGGTTCGATCTGTGCGGCGGCAATACTTAAGAACGGGTTCTTGAGATACAGACGATCCTCAAGATAGCGGCGCTTGAAGGTTTCAGGAAAGCCGAATTGAACCACATCAAAGGAGGTTTCGCCAAAAGCCTTCACCTCGACACTGTGGTAGCTGACCCTGCGGATATCGCGGTCGCGCGCGAACACCTGGACAATGCGCCAAAGCGACGGAACCGTCTCGGCTTTTCGGACGGCTTTCATAAACTGCAAAAGCCCCATATCCGACTTTTCTTTGCCCATACACTGCGCACCTATGACTGGCTTCCCGGACAGACGCCTTCCGGAACCACCCTTGTTCAGAGTTGACGCAAAATATCGCAAGGTCACCCGCGCGAGTGACGTAACGTCCACCTTACGTCAACTCCTGCTTCTGTTGTAAACGTTTCGGAACGGACCCACATTGCTGATGAACATAGCCGAATAGATAGCGAGTTATTCCCGATGAGCAGTAACACAATGACCATCCGCGAAATGTGCGATGCGTTCGATGTCACCCCTCGTACGTTGCGTTTCTACGAAGCGAAAGAGCTGATTTTCCCTGAACGTCAGGGACAAAAACGACTGTTTACCAAGCGCGACCGCGCCCGTCTTAAACTGATCCTGCGGGGCAAACGCTTCGGCTTCAGCCTTGAAGAAATTCGCCAGCTTCTTGATCTTTACCATATGGGCGATCAACAGCAAACTCAACTTTCTCGCACCTATGACATTGCCCGCGAGCGCCTTGCCGGTCTCGAGGCGCAGCGCGACGAACTGACCCATGCCATTGATGATCTGCGCAACCAACTGAAGTGGGGCGAGAAAATGATTGCCTCGCTCAACAACACGCGCAACGCAGCCGAATAAAAAATCCGTTCCAACAGACAGATGGCCAGCAGGCCGATGGAGACTTTTTAATGCCCAGCTACACCGCCCCCGTCAAAGACATGCAATTCCTTCTGCATGATGTCCTCCATGTCACCGCCTCCGATATCCCGGGCTATGACGAGCTCGAAGCAGACTTCACGTCTGCCATTCTGGAAGAAGCAGGCAAACTCACATCCGACGTGCTGGCCCCTCTGAACGTGGTGGGGGACAAGGAAGGGTGCCGCCTTGAGAATGGCGTGGTCTACACGCCGACCGGCTTCAAGGCCGCGTTCGACAAGGTCAAGGAAGGCGGCTGGCCCGGTCTGGACATGCCCGAGCAATATGGCGGGCAGAACATGCCTTACGTCATGGGCACCGCTGTGGGCGAGATGTTTTCGGCCGCCAATCAGGCCTTCACCATGTATCAGGGCCTGACCCACGGTGCCGCCTCCGCCATTCTGGCGCACGGAACGGATGACCAGAAAGACACCTATCTGCCCAAGATGGTCTCGTGCGACTGGACCGGTACGATGAACCTGACCGAACCCCATTGCGGCACCGATCTTGGCATGATGCGGACCAAGGCTGCGCCGCAGGACGACGGCAGTTACAAGATCACTGGCCAGAAGATCTTCATCTCGTCGGGCGAACACGACATGGCCGACAACATCATCCATCTGGTGCTGGGCAAGATCGAAGGCGGCCCCGAAGGCATCAAGGGTGTGTCGCTGTTCATCGTGCCCAAGTTCATCGTCAAGGAAGACGGATCCTTGGGCGAGCGCAACGGCGTATCCGTAGGCTCCATCGAGGAAAAGATGGGCATCCATGGCAATTCGACTTGCGTGATGAACTATGACGGCGCGACCGGCTATCTGCTGGGCGACGAACACAAAGGCATGCGCGCCATGTTCACCATGATGAACGAAGCGCGTCTGGGTGTCGGCGTACAGGGCTTATCCCAAGCCGCTGCCGCCTATGAAAACGCGCTGGCCTATGCCAAGGACCGTCTTCAGGGCCGCGCCGTCACCGGTGCAGAAAACCCGAACGGCCCGGCCGACCCGCTGATCGTGCATCCCGACATTCGCCGCAGCCTGATGGACCAGAAGTCCTTTGTCGAAGGCGGGCGTGCGTTCGTGCTGTGGGGCGCAAGCCTGATCGACGCGGCCCACCGCGCCGATGACAAGGATGCGGACGGTCTGGTGTCGCTGATGACACCGGTGATCAAAGGATTCCTGACCGATGTCGGCTATGACATGACCGTCAAGGCGCAGCAGATCTATGGCGGCCACGGCTATATCGAAGAATGGGGCATGTCCCAGTTCACCCGCGACGCGCGGATCGCCATGATCTACGAAGGTGCGAACGGCGTGCAGGCGCTTGACCTTGTGGGCCGCAAACTGGCGCAGGACGGCGGCAAGCATGTCATGGCCTTTTTCGACATGATTAAAACCTTCATCAAGGACAGCGCCGGACAGGATGCCGAATTTGACGCGACGTTCCTCGATCCGCTGAAAGCGGCCAGCAAGGATCTGCAATCGGCAGGCATGTATTTCATGCAAAACGGCATGAAGAACCCCAACAATGCGCTGTCCGGATCGACAGACTTCATGCACATGTTCGGCCATGTCTGCCTGGGCTACATGTGGGCGCGCATGGGTCTGGCTGCGAAAAAGGCCCTTGCAGACGGGACCGGCGATGCACAGTTTTACGAGACAAAGCTCGCGACCGGGCGCTACTACATGGCGCGCCAACTGCCCGCCACATCCTTGCACCTGACCCGTATCCAATCGGGCGCAGAGACGGTGATGGCATTGGACGCGGCAAACTTCTAGGTTGGTAGGGGTGGGGCGGTCCCCACCCCAAGCCACGCTGAAAGGACACACATGCCCAAACGCTTCCGCCTGACCCGCCGCTTTCCCGTCGCGATGACCGAAGACGGTTACCGTCGCCTCAAGAAATTTGCAGCGGAGGCCGGTCTGGATGAGGGAGAGGCCCTGTCTTTTCTGTTCGAGAACTTCAATTCGGTGATGAACGAGGAAAATCTGACAGCGCGGCTGCGTCTGTTCAACGCCGAAATAGACGAGCGTAAAAAGTAGGATGGCGCTTCTGGCCAATCGGCCCTTCGGGGAGAGTTTATTTTGCAAAATGAAGCACGGGGAGTGGTCACCCTGCCCCGACCGTTAAAACAAGGGCGGGACAGGGCTTCACTTCGCACGCGGCTCAGCTCTCCAGCCTGCCGCGCAAATAGAGGACTAGAGGGAAAAGATTAAGCAAAGATGAGGCACAAACCTTTCATCTTCATTTTGCAAGATAAACTCCACGGGGGTGTGGGGGTGTGAAACCCCCACGCATCTCGAAAAAACTAATGACCTAAGGGAGGTTCACGGTGACCATCAAACTGCATTGCTTCGGCGAAAGCGGAAATGCCTACAAGGCAGCACTTGCGCTCGAGCTGTCGGGCCTCGACTGGGAGGCGGTCAAGGTTGACTTCTTCGGGGGTGAAACCCGCAGCCCCGAATACCGCACGGGCATCAATGCCATGGGCGAAGCCCCCGTGATGGTGGACGGCGATGTCAGGCTGACGCAGTCCGGCGTCATTCAGGATTACGTGTCGGAGAAATCCGGCAAGTTCGGCGGCAAGGATGCGACCGAGCGGCGCGAGATCTTGCGGTGGGTACTTTGGGACAATCACAAGCTCAGCTCTGCCGCTGGCATGACGCGGTTTTTGATGAACTTCCTGCCGCAAGACAAGCAGCCCAAGGAGGTTATCGGCTTCATGCAGGGCCGGCTGGCCGCCGCCTACGCTGTGCTGAACGACCATCTGGCGGACCGCGACTGGATCGTGGGCGACGCGATCACCAACGCGGACCTGAGCTGCTGTGGCTATCTGTATTACCCTGAACCCTTCGGCTTTGACCGCAAGGCATGGCCCCATATCGACGCGTGGCTGACGCGTCTGAGCGAAACACCGGGCTGGAAAGCCCCATACGACCTGATGCCCGGCAGCCCCGCTGACCGCGCCTGAACGAGGAGAGATTTCATGACCGAAGCCTATATTTACGACGCCATCCGCACCCCGCGTGGTAAAGGCCGCGCCGACGGCGCGCTGCACGAGCTGACCTCGCTGCGCCTGTCTGCCTTGACGCTCAACGCGCTGAAAGAGCGCAACAACCTGGAAGGTCACGCCGTCGAGGATGTGATCTGGGGCAACGTGACGCAAGTGATGGAACAGGGCGGTTGCCTTGCCCGCTCTGCGGTTCTCGCGTCTGATCTGGATGAACGCATCCCCGGCCTTGCCATCAACCGCTTTTGCGCGTCCGGTATGGAAGCCGTGAACCTTGCTGCCAATCAGGTGCGCGGTGGGGCCGGCATGGGCTACATCGCCGGCGGTGTGGAAATGATGGGCCGTGTGGCGATGGGCAGTGACGGGGCGGCGATTGCCGTTGATCCGACGCTGGCGATGGAGAAGTACTTCGTCCCCCAAGGTATTTCCGCCGACATCATCGCGACCGAATACGGGTTCACCCGTGACGAGGCCGACCAGCTTGCCGTGCAATCCCAGCAGCGCGCCAAGAAAGCCTGGGACGAGGGCCGGTTCGATAAATCCGTCATCGCGATCAAGGATCAGAACGGTCTGCCCATTCTGGACCGCGACGAATACATGCGCCCGCAGACCGACATGCAAAGCCTTGGCGCGCTGAACCCTGCGTTCCAGCAAATGGGCGAGGTGATGCCCGGCTTCGATAAGGTCGCCCTGATGAAGTACCCGCATCTGGAGAAGATCAACCATATCCACCATGCCGGCAATTCGTCCGGCATCGTGGATGGTGCCGCTGCCGTGCTGATCGGCAACAAGGAATTCGGCGAGAAATACGGGTTGAAGCCGCGTGCCCGCATCCGCGCCACCGCCAAGATCGGGACAGATCCGACCATCATGCTGACAGGCCCCGTCCCCGTGACCGAGAAGATCCTGGCCGACAACGGCATGAAGATCGGTGACATTGACCTGTTCGAAGTCAATGAGGCCTTTGCCGCCGTGGTCATGCGCTTCATGCAGGCGTTCGATGTAGACGACAGCAAGGTTAACGTGAACGGCGGGTCGATCGCCATGGGTCACCCTTTGGGGGCCACAGGTGCGATGATCATCGGCACGCTGCTGGACGAGCTTGAGCGGTCCGACAAGGAAGTCGGCATGGCAACCTTGTGCATCGCGTCCGGCATGGGT
>JAGXHB010000118.1 GCA_024636425.1 Roseobacter sp. | reverse complement strand
TTCGGGGCCTTTTGCGTGTTGCTGCAACGAAATTTAGTGCAGCTTTGCGTCCACTTCGGCGATTGCACTATCGATCAATGCGTTGCCTTCTGCGGCACTCATGTTCTTGGCAATCACATCTTTGGCTGCGGCGATCGCAATGACGATTGCCTGATCCCGCACTTCTTTCACGGCTGCATCCTGAGCAGACGTGATCTGCTCTTCTGCGGCGGCGATGCGACGGGTAATGGACTTGTCCAGATCGACACGCGCCTGAGTTGCTGCCTCGGTCGCTTCTGCCTTGGCAGACGTGACGATACGGTCGGCCTGATCTTTGACATCTTGCTGCTTGCGCTCGTAGCTCGCCAGCAAGGTCTGCGCTTCTTCACGCAAAGCGCGCGCTTCGTCGAGTTCGGATTTGATCCCGTCGGCACGCTTGTCCAGCATGCCGGCAATCACAGACGGCACCTTGAAATAGAACAGGACACCGATGAAGAGGATGAACGCCAGCGTGACGATAAAGTCGGTATTTTGCAGCGAGAAGAAAACATCACCCGCAGCGAATGCCGGCGATGCGACGAGACCCGCAACAAAGGCTGAGAAAGTCAAACGCATGGCTTATCCTTTCATCCGGGCATCGACCGCCGCGGAAACTGTTTTCGCATCGGCAGACCCGCCCAATGCAGCGACAATTGCCTGCGCCGTGTCTTTTGCCACGTCTTCGACATTCTTCAGTGCACCTTCGCGGATTTCAGCGATGGCTTTTTCCGATTCAGCTGACTTCGCGGCGATCTCGGCGTCTGCCTTGGCAATCGCCTTGTCCAGATCGGCCTGAATATCGGCCTTGGCCGCTTCAATGATCCGCTGCGCTTCCGCGCGCGCATCAATCAGCGCCTTGTCATATTGAGCTTCGGCCTCGGTTGCCTTGACCTTGAGGTCTTCGGCCGCGGCGATGTCGTTCGTAATCGTACCCTGACGTTCTGCCAGAACCGCACCGATACGGGGCAGAGCAATGCGCGACAGGATAAAGTAGATCGCGACCAGCGCCACGACGAGCCAGAAGATCTGGTTGCCGAACCACTCGCCACACAGTTGGGGCATACCAATGGCGCTCCCAAACTCGTTGATGCACGTGCCGGCCATTTCCATATCAATCGGTTCTGTTGCCATCATAGCCTCCTGTCAGAACATTCAAATCCCTTGGACAGCACACTGGAAAGCGTGCTGTCCGAAGCGTAAGGAAGTGTCAGTCTGACGCTTAAACAGCGAACATCAGCAGCAGAGCGACGAGGAACGAGAAGATCCCCAGAGCTTCTGCAAAGGCGATGCCGATGAACAGTGTAGCAGTCTGACCGGCAGCAGCCGATGGGTTGCGCAATGCGCCTGCGAGGTAGTTGCCGGCAACGTTGCCCACACCGATGGCTGCGCCACCCATGCCGAATGCTGTCAGACCTGCGCCAATAAACTGGCCCATTTGTGCGAGTTCGCCTTCCATGTCATTTCTCCTTACAATGGAATTGAGGTGATAGGTGGCGCGGGATCATCCCGCCCCGTTGTTAGTGATGCGGATGCAGCGCGTCTTTCAGATAAACGCATGTCAGGATCGCAAAGACATAAGCCTGAATGAACGACACCAGCACTTCGAGCCCGTACATGGCGGTGATCGCCAGAACGGAGACCGGAGCAATCGCGGCAATCGCCGCAAAACCCGCGAAAACCTTAATGACGGCGTGACCGGCCATCATGTTGCCTGCCAGTCGGATGGAGTGGCTGACAGGGCGTACGAAATAGGAAATCAGTTCGATCAACGCCAGAACAGGGCGCAGCGCGAGCGGCGCGCTCGACACCCAGAACAGGCGCAGGAAAGAACCGCCGTTCTTGACGAAACCCAGAATGGTGACGCCAAAGAACACTGCAAAAGCCATCACTGCCGTGACCGAAATATGTGCCGTAGGTGTAAACGCCATCGGCAGCAGCCCGAGGAAGTTGGCAAAGACGATGAACATGAACAGCGTCATGATGTAGGGGAAGTATTTGACGCCTTCCTTGCCACAGATGTCTTCGACCATCTTGTAAATGAAGCCATAGGCCATTTCGGCTACCGACTGCATCCGCGATGGTATAACGGCACGCTTCGATGTGCCCAGCACCAAGAGAACAAAGACTGCCAGAACCGCAAGCGCCATCCAGACAGTTGCGTTGGTGATGGTGTACCACGAAACGGCACCATCGCCGAAGAACGGCTCGACGATGAACTGATCCATTGGATGGAAAACCAGTCCGCCCGCTTCTTCGCCTTGTGCTTCTGTTGCCATCTCAGGCCCCTTTATCCTCGTCGACCAGATCGGCCACTTTCTTTTCCTGGATCTCCTTGGCGGAGCGGAGCATTGTCTTTACCCCCGCCGCAAGGCCCAGCATCACAAACAGCACCATGAACAACGGGAGTGTTCCGAAGAACCAATCCATCGTGTACCCGATGCCGAAACCGATCCCAAGACCGGCGCAAAGTTCAATCACCATCCGCCAGGCCAACGACGCCTGAGAATAGTGCTCATCCGCTCGGGGCTTCGGTGCATATGCCCGCTTTGCCGCTTCGATCTTTGCCTCAAGCTGCTTTAGTCGCTGCTGTTGGTCTGGATCGGTCACGCCAAAACCCCTTCCGGATGTGTTGGGCAGTAGGTACTTTTACTGCGGATTAGAGTCAACAACGGCGTTGGCAAGACTAACCCTCTGAAATGTATTAACTTTGCGTGTCTGGACCTGCGGCAAACTGTCAGCATCGCGGCCAAGTGCTCCCATATTTTCACACGTAGGTTATTCAACCTTTTGGTTGACCATTCGATCCGGTATGACAGGGGCGATCCACAGATCGGCTACAAAAGGGATTTACGACAGTCTGATGAGTGTGAAGCTGGATGCCATATTCTCGGCCCTCGCCGACCCGACGCGCCGCGCCATTCTGGCGATGCTGCTGGAAGACGATATGGCTGTAACGGATGTGGCTGAGCCGTTCGAGATGTCATTGGCTGCCATCTCGAAACATCTTGCGGTGCTGGAACGCGCAGGACTGATAACGCAGGAAAAGCGGGGTCGGCTGAAATGGTGCAAACTGGAACCTCACGCCATGCGCGAAGCGTCCGTATGGATGCAGGGGTTCGGACAGTTCGAACCGCTCAATCTGGATGATTTTGAAAGATTTCTTGCAGCCGAGATGACCACTGTATTGCGCGATACTGCACCAATTCGCGAAGATTGAAGTCTTGGCCTGGAAAGTTCAACGGCCCTCTCGCGACGAGGTTTTACACGAAAGGGCCGGGTCCGAAGTTCTTTAGATAACACCGAACGCGAAGCGCAGAATGGCAAGAACTACAACAATCAAACCGATCAGATAGATAATGCTACGCATGTCTTTATTTCCTTTATGAACTTCCTGTGATTAGAACACAGCCTGCGACATAAAGTTCCCTCGCGGGAAAAGTTTTATCTTTTAACGGTGTCATCCCGCAGCAAAAGCCAAAGCGCCAGAATGGTCAGGGCCACTCCGCCGAACACCAGCGGAGACGGGGTGCCGTTGCCCAAAGCGATTTCCCACAAGATAACCCAACTGGGTGTCAGGTAGGTATAGGCCATCACCTTGGCCGACGGCAGGCGCAGGGAAGCAAACTGCAAAAGGATGAAGGTCGCGCTGGAGGCAAAGATCGCGACATAGAAGATCGTGATCCACACGACCGGCGGCAGCGCCAACCAGTCGGTGCCAATCACATCACGCCAGCCATAGAGATAAAGCAGGCTCATCCCGCCCAGCAAGGTGCCAAGCGTAAAGACGACAGCGGGCTCACCCCGGTTCAGCTTGCGCACCATCGGGGTATAAAGCGCGTGACTGACACAGCCGACGAAATAAACCGCCTCTCCGCGCCCGAGCTCGAAACTGCGCAGCGCGTTCCAGTCGGCGCGAAAAATCACCCAGAGTGCGCCAGTGGCCCCGATGGCAAGGGCCAGCGCCATGCGCGGTGTCGTGACCTGACGCAACAGCACCCAACCAAACCCGGCAGCGATGACCGGCGTCAGCGTAAAGACCGCAGCAGCACTGACCGGACGCGCCGTCTTGAGCCCCTCGAACATTAGTACGAAATAGACCGCGAATAGCCCACCGAGGACAAAATACCGCCAGGGTGCCTGCAAGGCCTCGCGCCGCACGCCCCCGGTGGCTGCCACTGCGGCGGCAATCACCACTGTCGCAATCAAGAAGCGCGCCGCATTGAGGGCCGCGGGCGAAATCAGGTTCGCGGCCATCGACCCAAGCGAAAACGATCCGGCCACAAGGGCCGAGAACAACAGCATCGCCAGGTGGCCCTGCATTCCGGCGTGCATTAAAGCGTGTCTTTCGCGCGGTCTTTGAGGAATTTCAGCAAGGCCTGCACTTTGGGCGTGCGATGTAGATCCACATGCGTCACCAGCCACAGCGCCGATTCCCATTCGGGGAGCGGGGACAGAACCTCGACCAGATCGGGATGCGCTTCTCCGTCGGCTATTTCCATGAACCCGATCCCTGCCCCGTTCAGCACGGCCTCGCGGATTGCATTGGTATCCAGACACCGAAAAGTCATGGCCTTTTCCGGCAACACGTTGCGAAGCCAGATAAAGAACGGCGCGCGGTTTTGCAGATCGTCATGTACGACGAAACGGTGTTCGCCAAACGCAGCCACATCTTCGGGCAAGCCGTGATCATCGACATAAGACCGGTGGGCGTAAAGACCGATGCGCAGCGTCTGAAACGGCTGCACCACGTTGTCGGGCTGTTCCGGCACTGTACCTGCACGAACCGCCACATGCGCTTCGCCGTATTCAAGACGGAACAGGCGGTCGCCGGTCAGGTATCTTACTGTTACATCAGGGTTTTTCTTCTGAAACGCCACCAGAACCGGCGTCATCCAGCCCGCCAATTCCATCAGCGACGTGACCACCAGATCCCCCGAAACGGAATCGCCACGTCCCTTTATCCTGTTGGCAAGCTGGCTGAACTGGTCGTTCGTCGCATCCGCCACCCGCAGCAGATCCTCACCCGCCTCGGTTGCCTTGTAGCCGCGCGCGTGACGCTGGAACAACTTGACCGACAGCCGCGTCTCAAGCGCGTCGATATGCCGGATGACGGTTGCATGATGCACGCCAAGGGCATCGGCCGCGCCGCTGACCGTGCCCAAGCGCGCCACATGGTATGCCGTCTTGATTTCGTCCCAGTTGTCCACCTTCGTCAGTCTTCCTGTGCAAATTCGAACAGCGTCCCCGCATTTACGCAACTTGCGTGCGGGCCTGCAAGGCACAAGTAAAGGACAGAGCAACCAACCCGAAAAGGAGCCTCCCCATGTCAGTCCTTCGCATCGATTCATCTGCCAACACGCAAGATTCCGTCACCCGCGCACTCACCGACCGCATTATCGAGCGGCTTGGCGACAGCCACGTCACCGTGCGCGACCTCGCCCACGAGCCGCTGCCACAGATCACCCACACCTGGGCCGTCGCCCGCGTCACACCCGAATCCGAACGCGCCCCCGAACAGATCGAGGCGCTCAAGGAATCCGACAAGCTTGTTGCCGAGATGATGGCCGCCGACACCATCGTGATCGGTGCACCTGTGTACAACTTCAGCATCCCTGCCTCGCTGAAAGCATGGATTGATCTGGTCGCCCGCGTCGGCGTGACCTTCCGCTATACCGAAGCCGGTCCCGAAGGTCTGGTTAAAGGCAAGCGCGTGATCATCGCCATGGCATCGGGCGGTACACCCGTCGGTGCCCCAATGGATTTCAACACACCCTACCTCAAGACCGTACTGGGGTTCATGGGCATGGATGATGTCACCGTGATTTCCGCCGACGCGCTGGCAACCGACGCCGAAGGCACAATCGCATCCGCGCATCAGGCCATTGACGCGCTCAAGCCTTCGGACGCTGCAAAAGCGGCCTGACGCAAG